>CAJAYO010000418.1 GCA_903948415.1 uncultured Opitutia bacterium
ATCGGTGAACAGGCGGGCCAGCTCCAGGCCCGGTTCCCGCCAGGGCAACCAGAGGTCGTAACTGGCGAACGACATCAACATCGCGCGCATCCGGAAGTTGATCCAGCCCGTGGTCCGCAGCGAACGCATGCACGCATCAATTAACGGATACCCCGTGCGGCCGGCCGCCCAAGCCGCGAGCCGTTCCACCCGATCGCCCGTCGGGTCGGCCGCCCGGAGGCCCTCGAAGGCGGCCACGAAGGACTGCGTCTCAATCCGCGGCTCGTCTTCGAGCTTCTGCATGAAATGGCAGTGCCAATGCAGCCGCGCGACGAAGGAGCGCACCGAACCGACCTGATAGCCGTCGCCGGGCGCCCCCGCCTCGCGGGCCGCCTGGAGGTCCTCCAGGCGCGCGTGCGCGGACTGGACGACGGTACGCAGCGAAATCGTCCCGAGCGCCAGCGGGACGCTGAGCCGCGAGCAGGCGTGGGCCGCCGTACGCGGACTCGACATCTCGCGGCTGTAGTTCCGGCCCCGGTGGGTTAAGAAACTGTCCAGGAGCTCCCGGGCAGCCGCCTCGCCCGAGTTTTGGCGATCGGGGCACGGGTCGGCCGCCAACTGCAGCTCCGCCGCCGAGGGCAATTCTCCGGGTTCGACGTGCGTCCACCCCCGCGACGGGTCGGGCACGGCCGAGAGGGGCGCGCGCATCCGCCCTTCCCACGCCGCCGCCCAACCCTCGCGTGACGGCAAGCGTCGGACCACGCCCGTCTGCGTGCGTTCGTTCCACTCGACGCATTGGGTCCGCGCCCACCGGCGGACGGCTCGATCGCGGGCATAGGTGACCGCATTACCCGTCTCTTCGTGCGACCAGAGCGCGAGCTTCGTCCCCCGCCCCGCCGCGTGAGTGCGTAGTCGCTCCAACAGCTCGACCACCTCGCCAGTCCGCACGGCCAACGGGACGCCGAGCCGGCCCAGGTTCTGTCGCAGTTCCGCCAACGCCTCGCGCGCCGCCGCCCAGTGCCGCCCCGAGAAGTCCGGGGAACGAATGACCGAAGGCTCGATCGCGAAGAGCCCGAGGATTTGGCCACCCGTCGACCGGGCGCGTGCGCAGGCTTCCGCCAACGGGGCATGGTCGCTCACGCGCAGGTCGCGCTTGAACCACACGACCTCCAGTTGTTTGTGACCAGCCATCCCGAGAGCGAACCGCCCTCACCCGACCAGTCAAACTCCCCGTTCACCTCTCTCCTCGTAAGCGGTCGCCCGGGGTCCCCCTATGCGGAACGAGTGCCGGCGGGTCGAGTGACGGGAGGGAAACGTGCCGAACGGAAGTGATCGCGGCGGGCGCGAAACGGGATCGGCGCGGGCGACGCATCCGGCCGCCGCAACGGATCGGTGAGCGGGTATAAAAAAATCTCGGGCGAGCGGCCTGACGCAGCCAGCGCTGGCGCGGAGGGAGGGCCTGAATTAGCGGACGTTACGAATCCCGTGAATCCGTTGTCGGCTCGTCCCTCGATCACCCCGGGATGCCACATGAAATTGACCGCCGTATCGTGCGGCAGCGGCGGGGTATAATTTCCGACCTACGCCTAAGACGTGGCCGGGTCGGCAGCGAAATTCACCGATACGGCCTGGTGCGGGCCCGAGATCGTAACGTCGGCGATGCCGGCGAAGACGATGAGGGCATGCGCCGGCGGCGCGAGGCACCCGAGCAAAGCAACGGGGGGCATTCGGCGGACACTCATTTGGAGGGGCGATTCGCGTTCAGGTTTCGAGTTGGGAACTCACGGCCCCGGGGCAAAACCGTCCTCGGTGCCGCCCTGGACGTGATAAGCGCCGGTGCGCGTCGTGCCGCTGCGCACGTTGTAGAGTTCGATCACGCGGGTGAGTTCGAAGAGGCTGAGGCGGCCGTCGCGCGTGGAGTCCGCGGTGTAGTAGGTCGCGAGCGCGACTTCGGCCTCGGGCGCTCGGGTTTGGTCGGCGACAAATCCGTCTTCCGTGGTGGTCGTCGCCACCGCATAGGCGCCGGTGCGTGCGGTGCCATTGCGGGTGTTGTAGAGTTCAATCACGCGGGTGAGCTCCGTGAGGCCGAGGCGAAGATCGCGGTTGGTGTCGGCATGATGCAGCACCGGCGCGGCGGCGACCATCAGGGGGACGGGCGCGGTGAGCGTGGGCGTCGCTGCATTTCGCACGAGCGCGGTCGCAGCGAGGGTGCGCACGGCGGTCTCTCCGGCGGGGACGTTCAGAACATAGGTAAAAACGAGCGGGCTCGCGGGTGGCGTGGTCCACGACCAGCCGAGGGTGCCGGTGGCGCCGACGGCGGGCTTCACGTCACCCTCGCCGCTACCGCCAGCATAGCTCCAACCGGCGGGGAGCACGATCTCCCAGCCGAGGCCGGCGGCGACGCCGGAATAAGTGAGCGTGTTCGTGACACTCGCGGTGCTGCCGGCCACGTAGCCGTGACCGACGACCGTGTGGGTGGCTAATTGCGTGACGAGCGTCAGCGCGACGGCGGTCGAGGTCGCGGAACCGCCGGCGGTGGTCGCGACGACGGTGTAGTCCGCGGCGACGGAGAGATGCGGTGCGGCGAGCGTGAGCGTCGCGGTGGTGGCGTCAGCGATGGCGGTGCCGTTTTTGCGCCACTGGTAAGTGGGCGCAGGTCGACCGATGGAGACGATGCCAAAGGTCGCGGGTTGACCGCTCACGACGGTGATGGGCTGCGGCGGGGCGACGATGGCGGCGGGCGAGGCAGAGGCGCGCTGCGCGTCAACTTCGAAGATTTCGACGAGCACGAGGCCGGAGGCACTGCCGGGGCCGGATACTTTCAGCGTGAAGGTGCCACCGGCGGGAGGTGTGAAATTGAGCGCAGCGTCCTTGCTCGCGTTGGGGATCGGCATCGCGCCGACGCTGGCCGCGAGCGCGGCGAGCGCGGAGTCGCCGGACCAATCGTCGTTGGCGGCGAGTGGTGTGCCGTCAGCATTGAAGACGGCAAGGCGCGGATCGGCGAGGGCACCGGGAGTGTTGAGCGTCGGGCCGAGGGCGCGGATGAGGTAGCTGCGGCCGGCGGGCGCGCCGGAGAGGTTGAAGCCGTGGATGAAGGCGTTGTTGCCCGAGCCGGCGAAGGCGGTGGCGGCGAGATAGACGGTGCGCGGAGTGGATTCGGCATCGTAGATTTCCAGCAGCGCCACGCCGCCGGTGCCAGCAGCGCCCGTCAGGCGCACATGATACGTGCCGGGTGCGAAGGAGCGAAGCACGGCGGCATCTTTGCCGCCCGCGGGAAGCGCAAACGCGCCGACTTGCGCGGAGGTGGCGAATACTTGCGAGACGTTGGACGCGACGGCCCAATTGTCGTTGGTCGTGACGAGGGCTCCCGTGGCCGACGTGATAGTTAGCTGCGGATCGGCGAGCACATCGGTGACGCCAAACGTAGCGAGCGCGGGACCGACGCCGCGGATGAGCATGAGTTTCGACACGGTGCCCTCGATCGTAAAGGTGCCGGTGAGTGCAAACGCCCCCGCGGTGGCATGCGTGGAGCCGGTGAGCAGGCCGCGCTCGGCGAGGGTGGGATTAACCACGACAACAATATCGCCGGAGGTGACGCTGCCAAGACCGTTGCTAACCGTCACCGTGTAGGTTCCGGCACTGGACGCGGAGGTGCTGGTGAAGGCGAGCGTGGCCGAGGTCGATCCGGAGAGCGGGAAGCCGTTGCGATACCATTGGTAGATGGGCACAGGCACGCCGGTGGCGTTGACAGAGAGCGTGAGGGGCTGGCCGACCGTGACGGATTGCGAGGGCGATTGCGCGGCGATGACCGGAGCGGTGTCGCCGGACGGATCGCGCAGCCCGAGGGTATGGCCGTAGCCGGCGGAGAGCATGAGCGCCGGCGCAAGGGAGGCTGCGCCGGAAGCGAGGATCCCTGGCGATGAGGAATAGTAGGATCCGCTCCCCCATGTCACGATGGTGCCATCGGATTTGCGCGCGTAGCTGATCGCGTAGCCGGCCACGACGGCGGTGACACCGGTCAAGCCAGAGGGCACCGTGAGGTAGCTGGAGGTTGTGGAGGTATTGCCGCTCCAACCCGCTACGGTGCCATCGGCTTTCAGGGCGAGCCCATGATCGCCGCCGTAGGAAATCGCGACGACGTTCGTCAACGTGGAGGGAACCACGACCGGAGTCGTATCGCCATAATACCATTGGACAACGGTGCCGTCGGCGCGCAGGGCGAGGAGCGCGGAGCCACCGGAGGCGATCCCGACGACCTCGCCGAGCCCCGGCGGCCCATTGGCCAGCACACCGCCGGAACTCCACACCACGACCGTGCTGTCGGACCGCAGCGCCATCGCATAGCTGGCGCTGGCGCCGGCGGCAATCGCCAGCACACCCGTCAATCCGGCGGGAGTGTAGTTGATCGAGCCCCACGTGCTCACCGTGCCGTTGGCCAGAAGCGCCATGCTGAAACCGCTGCCAGCGGCGATCGACACCACATTGGCGAGGCCCGCGGG
>CAJAYO010000419.1 GCA_903948415.1 uncultured Opitutia bacterium
CGTCGAAGAGGGAGGTGGCGGGGGCGGCACGGAGGGCGGGGGCGAGCGAGAGGACGAGGGAGAACGAGAGCAGGAGCGACGGGGAGAGGAGGAGGCGGAGGGAGGGCATGGGGTGGAGGGATTTTTTGGGGGAACGCTAACCTGCGGTGATTTTTCGGAGAGGGGAAGATCCGCCTGATCGGCGAATCACGGCGGAATGAGAGTCAGGGTCTTTGGGGCCACGGCAAGAGTCGTGGAGGTGCCGCAGCGATGGCTGGTATGCGGCCACGCGGCGTTGCGGCGGGATGGTTTAGCCACGGGCGGGAATCGTCGCCAATAAAACGCCGTATCGATGGGCGGAGGCCAACGAAACCAAGGCCGCTACTGTTCAGTCGCGATTCAACCATTTTTTGTGGTCGAACTCGACCTTTCGCGAGCCGCTCGGGTTTACGACTATGCTCGCGAATACACTGCCGCTTTCCGGTGCTCGTGCCGGAAAGATCCTCACTTCCCCGGCGACTTTGGCAAATTTGCCCTCGCGCGTTTTCACGTAAAACCGACAGCTCAGGGCCTGCGCGTAGTGGGAATCATGGGCCAGCCGACGAAACTCGGCCTGTGGTTGGTAGCCCGTCTCCGGGGCAAGATCCATGAATTGTTCATCGCTCACCACAAGGCCCGCCCCGGTCCGGGCTCTAACGACGACCCTGAACTCCGGACCAAAGGGTCCGCGTTCCGGCCCCGTCGTGATGGTCCACACGAGGTCTCCCTCACGGCCGAACTGTCCCGTTGCGACATTCAAAACCAGCGGAGCTTCGCCGACGGTAAAATTCGCCATGGGTCGAAACACGAGCGTCGGCTCCGTTTCGACCGCGGCCATGTCGCGTTTGTCGGGCCATACAATCGTCAGCGCTTGGCCGGAGTTTCCGGTGACGATATCTTTGCGGTCGAATTTAGCGCCTGCCGGCCGTCCGGTGGAGATGGCCGGCCAAGCCTCAAAGTGGATCGTCTTGTTTCGCCGCGGGTCCTGCCTGTCGCGTAGTTCGATGTTGCCGGTGTCGTAGCCGTAGACGGTCAGCGTCGAATGGCCGTTGGCATCCGTGCGCAACAAGCCATCGAGATTTCCGCCGGAGGTCGGATGAATGAACAAAGGGAAGGTCGCATTCGCGACGGGCCCGCCGTTGCCCTCGACAAATCTCAGCCGGAGTACGGTCCCGCTGCGGCGCGGCAACGACCACATCACCACGATGACGGCGCCGAACACCGCGCAACCGACCCAAGCCGGGCCTGCAAGTCCGGCCGGTTTCGGTCGCGCAACAAAGAGGGTGAGGGCGATCACCGGAAACGCACCCCATGTGGGCAGTCCGAACAAAGCGTAACCTCCGGCCAGCAGCATTCCGATGACCGGGACGGAAAACACCACGCTGACCACGAAGACGGGCAGCCAGACAAAGCGCACCCATGAAAGTGTTCGGGCGAGAACCAGGATGACTGTAATGACCAGCCAAATGATCGAGAGCGGCGACATACCGTCGTCGGAAAAGAGCAACTCGTGGAGGAAAGAGTTTCTCATGCTTGGTGCCGTGACTGACACAGGAGAGCAGCGTAGTTACAGGAACCAAGCGACGTGAATCGTTGCCCTAAAGATCCGCCACATTTCACCCAGAACGGCGCTCGAGTTGTGCGTTGGCGGTGAACGGTGAAGCGCTGCCTGCGGAAAGGTCTGTTTAGCCGGCTCGCTTGGAAAGGTTCGGGCTCGTCCACAAATGACGCGCAGGTGCCGGGCCACTCGGTGAGGGTGCGGCGATGGAGTTTTGTTCGGGCCTCGTGGGCGGTCCGGTGGCGGGCGAAGGGGAGGGCGGAGGATTCGATCTCAGCGCAGGCGGCGGGGGTGAGGTAGAGACGGGCGACGCAGGTGATTTCGGCGAAGGGTTCGGGCCGCAGGGCGTCGCCGCCGATGGGGCGGTCGAGGGTGAGGGCGACCCAGGCGGCGGTGGCCGTGGCGGAGAAGCTGAAGGCGACGGTGGGGCCGTGGAGGGCTGTGGGGTAGACGGGGCCGTGGGCGGTTTCTTGGAGGGCGATGGCGGAGACCGGGAGATCCGACGAAGCGGCGAGGACGGCGCGTGTGGCGGGGCGGAGTGAAGCCGCGCCAGACGGACGCGACGGTGTGGCCGCGCGTGGTTATGGCACCTCGTAGATTTCGAGGAGGGCGACGCCGGAGGCGGCGTTTTTGCCTTCGATTTTGGCGGTGTAGGCGCCGGGGGGCAGGGTGATCAGGAGCGCGGCGTCTTCGGTGCCGGGCGCCAGGGCGAACGCGCCGACGGTGGCGGTGGCGGCGACGAGGGCGGCGGTGTCGGGGCCGGACGACCAGGCGTCGTTGGTGGCGACGATGGTTTGGCCGGAATAAAGGGTGAGGAGGGGATCGGCCAGGGCGGCGGTGAGGCCGAAGGCCCGCAGGGTGGGCCCGATGCCGCGGACGAGGACGCGTTGGTAGGCGGGGCCTTGGAGGACGAAGCCGCCGATCAGGGCGCCGTCGCCGGGTTGCACCTGGACGCGGACGGAGAGGTTGGAGGTGCGGCCGGCGGTGCCCGTTTCGTAGAGTTCGGCGAGGGCGACGCCGGTGTTACCCGAGGCACTGGAGACGCGCACGGTGTAGGCGCCGGCGGTCAACTGCGGGAGCAAGGCGGAATCGGCGCTGGTGGCGGCGAAGGCAAAGGCGCCCAGCGCCAGGGACGTCGCGGGCAACGTGGCGACGTCGGGGCCGGTGCGCCAGCCGGTGTTTTTGGAGATCTCCGTGCCGTCGGCGCGGCGGATACTGAGTTCGGGATCGGCGAGGGTGCCGGGGACGCCGAAGACGCCGAGGGTGGGGCCGACGCCGCGGACGAGGTAGTTTTTTTGGGACGTATCCGCGACGACGATGCCGGCGATGAGGACGTTTTCGCCGGTGCCGACTGCGGCGCGGGCGGAGAGGTTGACGAGGCGGGCGACGGGGGTGAGGGGAGAGGATTTGGGGCCGGCGGCGGCGGAGCTCCAGGGTGAGCCGGGGAAGACGCCCTCGCGATCGGCGCGGTAGCTGCGGACGTGGACGTTGGTGGCGGAGGGGACGGTGAGCGGGGCGGAGGTGAGCTTGGCGTTGGGGGCGAGTTTGCCGCCGCGGGAGCGCGGGTCGGAGCCGTCGAGGGTGTAGGCCAGCTGGGTGCCCGTGGCCGGGGTGAACGTGAGGGTGGTGCTGCCGGCGAGGAGGGCGGGCGGCGCGACGAGTTGGTCGTCGATCCAGCCGACGCGGTGGGTGATCCAAGTCTTCATGGCGGGCAGGCCGCCGGTGAGACCCGCGGTGTATTCGGGGGTGGTTTGGGGCCAGCGGGCGGCGTCGCGGGCGAGGACGGCCGGACCGATCGCGGCGGAGAGGGAATCGGCGAGGGCGAGGAGGCTGGCGTTGGCC
>CAJAYO010000420.1 GCA_903948415.1 uncultured Opitutia bacterium
CCCCAACGCGCTCTCTGTTTCGTGTGCCGACTAGCGCGTTAACCCCAACGCGCTCCACCTCAAGCCATGATTTTTCTTCGCGCGCTCCTTATTTTATCGTCGCTCGCCCCCGCCCTCCGCGCCGCCGACTCCACCACCGCTTACCTCTTCACCTACTTCACCAAAAACGGCGAAGACGGCCTCCACCTCGCCTGGAGCGCCGACGGCTACACCTGGGACAAACTCAACGACGGCCGCCCCTTCCTCGCCCCCACGGTCGGCCACGCGAAACTCCTGCGCGACCCCTGCGTCGCCCGCGGCCCCGACGGCACCTACCACCTGGTGTGGACCTCCGGCTGGAATGAAAACAACCTCGGCTACGCGTCCTCCCCAGACTTCCTCACGTGGAGCGACCAGCGCGAGATCCCCGTCATGGCGCACGAACCCACCGTCCTGAATTCGTGGGCGCCCGAAATTTTCTACGACGAAAAACGCGCCGAGTTCATCCTCTTCTGGGCCTCCACCATCCCCGGCAAATTCCCCGCCACCGCCGGCTCCTCCGAGGAAAAATACAACCACCGCATCTATTTTACGACGACCAGGGACTTCGCGACCTTTGCCCCCACGAAACTCTTCTACGACCCCGGTTTCAGCGTCATCGACGCCACCTTCCTCCGCACCGCCGGCCAACTCTACCTCGTCATCAAAGACGAAACCCGCCACCCGCCAAAAAAATTTCTCCAGCTCGCCGCCGCCGACGGCTTTCAAGGCCCGTTTCACCCTCCGGGCGCCCCGTTTACCCCTCCCGGCCTGTGGGTCGAAGGCCCGACAACCCTCCAGGTCGGCGCTGACACCTTGATCTACTTTGATGCTTATCAAAAAAAGCACTACGGCGCCATGCGCTCCCGCGATCTCAAGACCTGGGAAGATGTGACGGCAAAACTTCACTTCCCCGACGAAGGCACCCCCGTCCGCATGCGTCACGGCACCGCCCTCGCCGTCCCTGTTTCCCTCGTCGCGAAACTGCGCGCCGCCTCCCGGTAGATCAGACCTCCGGTCCAACCCGATTCGCCGCAACATCGCGCCACCCCGCGCGTCCGTCCCCGCATGCCCCTCCCCGGCCTCTTCCGCCGCAACCTCCCGCCCGCTGCCCGATGAGCCATTCGCCCGCGCCCTCCGCGTCGACGCGGCTTCTCCCGTGGCTGCTCGTGCTCTTCGTCGGCAGCGGCTGCGCCGCGCTCATTTACGAGCTGGTCTGGTTTCAACTCCTCCAATTCGTGATCGGCTCCTCCGCCGTTTCGCTCGCCGTGCTGCTGGGCACCTTCATGGGCGGCATGTGCCTCGGCAGCCTCGCGCTCCCGCGCTTCGTGTCCTCCGCCCGCCACCCGCTCCGCGTTTACGCCTTGCTCGAACTCGGTCTGGCCGTTGCCGGCCTCGTCGTCCTCTACGCGATGCCGGCCCTCACTCGCTTCTACCTCGCCTACGCCGGCCACGGCTGGACCGGCATCGTGCTCCGCGGCTTTGTCTGCGCCGTCTGCCTCCTCCCTCCGACCATGCTCATGGGCGCCACCCTCCCCGCCATCGCGCGCTGGGTCGAGGCCACCCCGCGCGGCATCTCGTGGCTCGGCTTCTTTTATTGCGGCAACACCGCCGGCGCCGTCGCCGGCTGCCTCCTCGCCGGTTTTTACCTCCTGCGTGTCCACGATCTCGTGACGGCCACGTGGTGCGCCGCCGCGCTCAACCTCGCCGTCGCCCTTCTCGCGTTCGCCCTCGCGTCGGTCGCCCCTGCGCCCCCTCCCGCCGTCTCCCCGTCTCCCGCGCTTGTTCCGTCGCCGTCGGCTCGCCGCGCCAACCGCACCCTTTTTCTCACGCTCGCCCTCTCCGGCCTGTGCGCGCTCGGCGCCGAAGTCATCTGGACGCGCCTCCTGTCGCTCCTGCTGGGCGCGACGACCTACACGTTCTCCCTCATTCTCGCCGTCTTCCTCGCCGGCCTCGGTCTCGGCAGCGCCGCCGGCACCTCGGTGGCCCGCCACTCCACCCGCCCGCGCTTCGCCCTCGGCTGCTGCCAACTGCTCCAGGTCCTCGCCCTCGTTTGGGCGACCCACACCCTGACGACCCGCCTCCCTTTCTGGCCGGTCGATCCGGCCAGGGCCGTCGGCCTGTGGCCGACATTCCAACTCGACCTCGTCCGTTGCGCGTGGGCCATCTTGCCGTCCGCGGTCCTCTGGGGCGCCTCCTTTCCCCTCGCCCTCGCCGCCCTCACCACCCGCGGCAGCGAGGTCGGCTCGCTGGTCGGCCGCGCCTACGCCGCCAACACCGTCGGCGCCATCGTCGGCGCCGTCGCCGTCAGCCTCGCCGCGATCCCGCTGCTGGGCACCCGACTCGCCGCCCAGGGGCTCACCGGCCTCGCGTTCGCCGCCGCCGCCTGCGCGTTCGCCCCGCGCCGCGCCCGCGACTGGCTCGCCCTCACCCTCGCCGCCGCCGCCGCCACCGCGCTCGCCCTCACCCTCCCGCCGACCCCCTGGCAACTCATTGCCTACGGCCGCCAAACCGCCATCACCGCTGCCACCGCCAAAGTCCTCTTCCTCGGCGAAGGGATCAACGCCTCCGTCGCGGTCACCGAAGACCCCGACGGCGAACGCTTCTTCCACGTCAGCGGCAAAACCGAGGCGTCCAGCCTTTTCAAGGACATGCGCCTCCAGCGCATGCTCGGCCACCTCCCCGCCCTCCTTCATCCGCACCCGCGCTCCGTCCTCATCGTCGGCTGCGGTGCCGGCGTCACCGCCGGCTCCTTCGTCAACTATCCGTCCATCGAGCGCATCGTGATCTGCGAAATCGAACCGCTCATCCCGCACGCCATCGCCACGCGTTTCGCCGTCGAAAACCACGACGTCCTCCGGGACCGCCGCGTCGAAATCGTCTATGACGACGCCCGCCATTACCTCGCCACGACCGGCGAGAAATTCGATCTCATTACCTCGGACCCGATCCACCCGTGGGTCAAAGGCGCGGCCGTCCTCTACACGCAGGAATACTTCGCCCTCTGCCGGCAGCACCTCAACCCCGGCGGGCTGGTGACCCAGTGGGTGCCGTTCTACGAAAGCAGCCGGGCCGTCGTGCAGAGCGAAATCGCCACCTTCTTCTCCGCCTTCCCCGCCGGCACCATCTGGGGCAACGACGACGAGGGCTACGGCTACGACACCGTCGTGCTCGGCTCGCTCACGCCGCTCGCCATCGACCTCGACGCGCTCCAGGCCCGCCTCGACCGCCCCGATCACGCCGCCGCCCGCGACGCCCTCGCCGACGTCGGCCTCGGCTCCGCCCTCGGCCTCATGTCCACCTATGCCGGCCAGGCGTCCGACCTGAAGGCCTGGCTCACGGGCGCCGAGATCAACCGCGACCGCAGCCTGCGCCTTCAATACCTCGCGGGGCTCGCGCTCAACTCCAGCCGCGGCACCGACGCTTACACCGAGATGCTCGGCCATGTGACCTACCCCGAGGCCCTGTTCCGCGGCTCCACGTTCCGCCGCGAAGCCCTGCGCAATTCCCTCTTTCCGCCCCCCGCCGCAAAGTAGGGCGGCCGGCCGGCCGGCGCCCCCCCCCTTCCCGCGAAATCGCCCCGCGTCGCTTCAGACCATCGTTACGGGTCCGGTCGAATCACCGATCCGTTCGACACCTTGCACGCCCATGCGGTCGTTCATCGTCAGGAAAAGATCGCTCATGGGCCGCCCGCCGAGGTTCACGTGCCGCCCCGCCCGGAGTGTACCGCCGCCGCCGCCGGCGAGAATGACGGGCAAGTTCTCATGCGTATGGCGGTTCCCGTCGGCATTGCCCGAGCCGTAAACGATCATCGAATTGTGCAGCACCGAGCGGCCGTCGACGTCTTTCTTTTCATCGAGCCGTTTCAGGAAGCGCGCAAAGTGATCCATGTAGTAGCGGTCGATGCGCGCAATTTTCCCCATGAGGTCCTCGTCGTTGCGATGGTGGGAACAGTAGTGGTGCCCCTCTGAGATACCGATCTGCGGATACGCCCGGTTCGAACCGTCGCCCGCCAACAGCAGCGTCGCAATCCGCGTCGAGTCCGTCTCGAACGACATCGCGAGCAGGTCGAACATGATGTCCATGTGATCGCCGTAGTCCGAGGGAATGCCCGCCGGCGTGTCCGCCTGCGGATCCGGCAATGCCCCAAAGCTCTCCGTCCGCTGGATGCGCTGTTCGATCTCCCGCACCCCCGTCAGGTATTCGTCCAGTTTCGCCCGGTCCGTCTGCCCCAGCTCCCGTTGCAGCGCCTTCGTGTCCTCCCGCACAAAATCGAGCAGCGATTTCTGCGTCGCCTGCCGCAGCTGGAAATTCTCCTGCCGCTCCGCCCCCGCGCCGCGGCCAAACAGCCGCTCGAACACCAGCCGCGGGTTCGGCTCCGGAGCCATCGGCACCGACGGCGACCGCCACGACAAATTGTATTGATACGCGCACGAGTAGCCGGAATCGCAGCGACCCGATTTCCGCACACTGTCGCACGACAGTTCCAACGAAGAAAACCGCGTGAGATGCCCGACGTGCTGCGCGGCAACTTGGTCGACCGACACGCCTACCTGAATGTCCGCGCTGTCGGTCTTTCGCGCCCGGGCGCCGGTCAGGAACGTCGCATTCGCCCGTGCGTGGTCGCCCGCCCCGTCGTTGCCCGCCTTCGCATTTTGGTGATCGAGCCCGCCCAACACCTGGAGCGACGACTGCAGCGGCGCGAGCGGCGCCATCGTCTTCCCCAGCTGAAAGGCCGCGCCCTCGCCGGTCGGCCACCAGTTTTCCTGGTGCACCCCGTTCGGAATATACACGAACGCCATGCGCAGCGGCGCCCCGCCCGCGGTGGTCGCCAACGGCGCCGCCCCTTTCGCCAACGGCGCGGACGCCGCGCGCAACGCCCCCGGCAAGGCCGACTCGAGCAGGGGCAACGCCAGGGAGACGCCCACGCCGCGGAGGAACTGACGGCGGCCCAGCGCATACTGACGCTGCGCGGCGAGATCGAACGGGGTGACAGGCTGCATTTTCATGGGAAAAGGGTTCGCAGGACGGAAGGAAAAGAGGGGCGGCTACGGGGTCGAGGCGGACGTTACCGGCGGATCCACGCGCCGCAACTTTTGAAACGGGGCCGAGTTGATCACCCCGCTCAGGAGCACCGACATCCGGCCACCCTCGCGCTCCAGCTCCTCGACGATCCGGTCCACCGTGTCCAAATCGCGATACGTCAGGCCGCGACCGAGCGCGTAGGTCAGAAGTTTTTCCGCGAGGCAGCGATAGTAGTCCAACCGCCGCTCATGCGTGAGCACGCGCTTGAGCTCGCTCACGCTGGCAAACGGTTCGCCCGTTGCCAGGCGACCCGCCACCTCGATCGTCTGCCCCGCCTCCGCGTCCCGCCAGGTCCCCAGCGCGGTGAAATTCTCGAACGCCAGGCCGAGCGGATCCATCCGCTCATGGCACGAACTGCACAGTTTGTTCGCGCGGTGCACGGCGAGCATCTCGCTCAACTTTGGCTCCCGCCCTTTGAATCCCTTGATCGCCTCCTCCAGCGCCGGCACATCCGGCGGCGGCGGCGGTGGCGGCGTGCCGAGGATGTTTTCCAAAACAAACAGCCCCCGCTTCACCGGCGACGTCCGCGTCGGGTTCGACGTCACAGCGAGCACCGCGCCCTGCGTGAGCACCCCGCCCCGCGTGCTGTTGGCCGGCAACCGCACCAGGCGCATCTCGTCCCCCGTCACCTCCGGCAGACCATAGTGCTTCGCGAGCCGGGCGTTGAGAAAGGTGTAATCGCTGTCCAGCAACTCGAGCACGCTGCGGTCCTGTTTCAGAATGTGGTCGAAGCACAGCTCCGTCTCGCTC
>CAJAYO010000421.1 GCA_903948415.1 uncultured Opitutia bacterium
ACGCCATCCTTGTGCCATTGGTAGGAGAACGGAGCGGTGCCTTTGACGAAGAGCGCGATGCTGAAGCTGTTTCCCGCATACACCACCGGGGGAAAACTCAGGGACTCGATAACAGGAGCGACGGCCACGATCACGGTCAGGACGATCGGGCCAAACGTCACGGATCCGGCCGAGTTGGCGACGAAGACGGTGTAGCTCCCGGCGTCGGCCCCGCGCGCGGCCTCCACGGCAAAGGTCGCGTTGGTGGCGCCCGGCAAATCCACCCCGGCTTTTTTCCATTGGTAGGCAAACGGGGCGCTGCCGGTGACGGACGGAGTGAGCGTCGCTTTCTGGCCCTCGTTGACGGTCTGGTTGACGGGGAGCGCCGCAATCCGCGGCGGCGTCACGCTCTGGGCCGCAGCGCCCGCCAAGCCGGCGAACAGCACCGAGCACAAGAAAAGTCCGAGGCGGATCATAGAGGGTCGGAAGGAGAGAGCGGGGCGATCAGGCCAACCGACGGGGGCAGAGACCGCAAGACCGGGGAATGCCGGCTCAACCGCCCGCGACCGGCGGGATGAAGACGAGGCGGTCGCCGTCGCAGAGGGCGTGGGTGGGCGGGACGAACTCGTCGTTGACGGCGGCGCGGACGCGGTCGGCGGGGAGCGTGAAGGCGTGGCGGGCGCGGAGTTCGTCGTAGAGGGCGGTGGGGGTGGCGGCGGCGGTCGTGAGGGTCTCTTGGGTGAGGCCGCGCTGTTCGCGGAGAATCGCGAAATATTGGACGTGGAGCGTGAGCATGGGGGCGATACGTGGACGAAAGGAGGGCGGAGGGCGCGAAGGCGTGGGCGGGGCGGAGACCGCGCCCTAGGCGGAGCGGTAGTGGGATTTGCCGCCGGTTTTTTCGCGGAGGCGGATGTCGCGGATCACGATGCCGTGGGAAACGGCTTTGGCCATGTCGTAGAGCGTGAGCGCGGCGATCGTCGCGCCGGTGAGGGCTTCCATCTCGATGCCGGTTTTGGCGTGGGTCTGGGCGTGGCAGTGGATACTGACTTCACCCGTGCCGTCGGGGAGGAGGCGCGATTCGATTTGGATCTGGCAATCGTCGAGCGGGAGCGGGTGGCAGAGGGGGATGAGGTCGCTGGTTTTCTTCGCGCCCATCACGCCGGCGAGGATGGCCGTCTGGAAGATCGGGCCTTTTTTGGTGGCAATCTCACCGTCGTGGAGGAGCGCGGCGAGTTCGGCCGGGAGCGAAACGGTGGCGACGGCGTGGGCGGTGCGCCGGGTGACGGCCTTGTCGCCGACGTTGACCATCGCGGGGCGGTTCTGCGCGTCGAGGTGGGAGAACATGAGGGGAGAATGACTGAAGGACGAAGGACGAATATCCAATGCTGGATCGCGGGAAGCGGTGGGCAGAGGTCGGGACGTGGCGGGCGCTCACACCCACGGGTAAAACGGGGCGAGGGTGCCGGCGGGGAAATCGGCGGGGCCGGGCGGGAGTTCGACGAAGCCGTCGGTGCCGACGAGCCCGGCGAAGTCGCCCGAGGTGTTGAACGGGTCGGGCGTGGCGAGGAGTTCGGCGCGGGGGCCGCTGGAGAGTTTGACGGGCAGCAAATAGGCGAGCTTCGCTCGCCAGGAAACGGGCGCGGCGAGGGCGACGGGGCGCGGGGCGGCCGGGACGAGGCCGCCGGCGTGGGCCAGCGCGGGGAGGACGAAACGGTGCAGGCAGGTGTAGGCGGAGACGGGATTGCCGGGGAGCGCGAAGACGGGCGTGTGGCGCGCGCTTTGCCCGAACCAAAACGGTTTGCCGGGGCGTTGGGCGACGCCCTGGAAAATTTTCTTCACGCCCTGGCGGTCGAGTTCGGCCGGGAGGAAATCGAATTTTCCTTTCGAAACCCCGCCGGTGATGAGCACGACGTCGTATTCGGCGAGGATGTGCCAGAGGAGGTGTTCGATTTCGTGGCGGACGTCGCGGAGGTGAAACCGGGAGGTCAACGGGTAACCGGCGGCGGCGAGCGCGGCGCTGAGCGCATGGTCGTTGCTGCGGCGAATCTGGTGCGGGGCGACGCGTGCGCCCACGTCAACGAGTTCGTCGCCGGTGGCGATGACGGCGATTTTGGGGGACTGGCTGACGGTCACGCTGGCATAGCCGCAGGCGGCGGCGACGGCGATTTCCCGGCCGGTGAGCCTCGTGCCTTCGCGCACGATGACGGCACCCGCGCGGTGGTCGCTGCCGCGGCGGTGGACGGCGTGGCCGGGAGAAAAGTGGGCGGCGGCGGCCGACACGGTGATCGTGGCGCCGGTGGCGGCGCGGGTGGTGTCCTCGTAGGGCACGATGCAGTCGGCGCCGGCGGGGAGCACGGCGCCGGTCATGATTTCGAGGCAGGCCCCGGGGGCGGGCCCGAGTTGGAAGGGGCGCATGCCGGCCGCCTGCACGCCCTCGACGCCGAACTCGGTGACGCCCGCGGCGAGCGAGGCGGCCCGCAGCGCATAGCCGTCCATCGTCACGCGGTCGAACGGCGGGAGGTCGCGGTCGGCGCAGAGGTCGGCCCGCAGGCTGCGGCCGTGGGCCTGGACGAGCGGGCAATCTTCGCGGTGAAACGGCGCGAGACGGGAGAAAATGAGTTTTTCCGCAGCGGCGGGAGTGAGCATGTTTTGGAGGAGGCTGCTTGCAGGTGCGAGGTGCACGGGGTAACTCACACGATTCACCGCCTGCTGGCAGACTCCTCCATGGGACATCCGACCGACCAATTCAACCGCCCGTTGCGCGATCTGCGCATTTCGGTGACGGACCGCTGCAATTTTCGCTGTCCCTACTGCATGCCGAAGGAGGTGTTCGGGGCGGGCTATCCATTTCTGCGCGATCCGCAGCTGATGACGCTCGGCGAGCTCACGCGGATCGTGCGGGCGTTCCGCGCGCTCGGGGTGGACAAAGTGCGCCTCACGGGGGGCGAGCCGCTGCTGCGCGCCGATGTGCCGGAACTGGTGCGGATCCTGAAGCAGGACGTGGGGGTGAAGGACGTCGCGCTGACGACGAACGGCTGGCTGCTCGAAAAACTCGCGCCGGCGCTGCGCACGGCGGGCCTCGACCGGCTGAACGTGTCGGTGGATTCGCTCGACGACACGACGGCGGGCAAGCTGAACGGGCTGGGGTTCAGCGTGACGCGGGTGTTGCGCGGGATCGACGCGGCGGCGGCGCTGGGCTTTCCGATCAAGATCAACACGGTGGTCCAGCGCGGGGTGAACGACGGGGAACTGCTGGCGTTGTGCGAGTATTTCCGCGCGCGCGGGCACGCGGTGCGGTTCATCGAGTTCATGGACGTCGGCAACACGAACCACTGGTCGGCGGAGCGGGTGGTGCCGGCGAAGGACATCGTCGCGCGCATCGGGGAAAAATGGCCGCTGGAGGCGGTGGGGCCGGCCTACCGCGGCGAGGTGGCCTCGCGCTACCGCTATGTCGACGGGCGCGGCGAGATCGGGCTGATCAGCTCGGTTACGGAGCCTTTTTGCCGGGACTGTCACCGCGCGCGGCTCTCGGCGGACGGAAAACTGTTCACCTGTCTGTTCGCGTCGCTCGGCTGGGATGTGCTCGGGGCGCTGCGGGCGGGGGCGGACGCGGCGGGGCTGGAGAGCTATCTGGCGCGCGTGTGGAGCGGGCGGCTGGACCGCTACAGCGACGAGCGGGCGGAGCTGCTCGCGACGGGCGAGGCGCGGGCGAAGATCGAGATGAGCTATATCGGGGGGTGAGGGCGGACGTCCGCTTGCCTACACCTCGGCAAGGACTTTGATGTGGAGCGATGAAGCGAACCAACATCGTGCTCGATCAAGCGCTCGTGCGTCAGGGGCTGAAGGCGACGGGACTCAAAACGCGCCGGGCGCTCGTGCATCACGCGCTCGTTGAACTGGTGCGACGCGAAGAGCAACTCGGTCTCTTGGCGCTGAAAGGAAAAGTGGCGTGGACCGGGAATCTCAACCGGATGCGGGCGACGCGCGTCCCATGAGAGTGCTGGTGGATTAGACGGTGTGGATCGATTTTTTCCGGGGCCGGGAGACGTCCCAGACGAAGAAATTGGAACAGTGCATCCAGAACCGGGACGACCTTTGTTGCTGCGGCTTCGTGTGGGCCGAGGTGTTGCAGGGCGTCCGGGCAGAAACGGAACTACCTCGCAATCAAACGCCGGTTCGAAGCGTTGGTTTACCTCGAGGATGATCGTTCGACGTTCGAGTTGGGCGCGACGATCTACCGGGAATTACGGCGCAGGGGCGTCACGATCCGCAATTCCATTGACTGCCTGATTGCGGCCATCGTGGTGCAGCAGGGCGTTCACTTGCTGGAAAACGACCGGCGACTACCGGTTTATCGATCTGCATTTTCCGCTGAACCGGCTATAAAATCACCGGCCTGTCGCGACAGCGGCAGCCGCGCTCCGATCTACTCGTAGCGCGCGGCGCGGCCGAGGTAGTTGAGCATCCAGATTTCCTTCCAGACGCGGTAGCGGCCCTCGTGCGTGATCTTGCCGAGGTCTTCGCGATCCTGGTGCGCGTGGAGAAAACCGAGTTCGGTGTTCACCTGATCGAGTTCGTGCTGGGCGGTGTTGAGGTCGGCCAAGGGTTCGACGGCAAAGGGCACGGGCGTCGCTTGGCCGGCCAGCAGCCGCGCGCGATGGCGCGCGAGGAGGAGCGGGAGCGAACGGTTCCACGGGGTGCGCTCGACGAACCAATGTTCGGGATAAAACCCCGCGAAGGGAATGTAGAGATTGTCGGTGAGGTAGCGCCGGCCGTCGGCGGTGACCGAGGTGGCCGCGAAACAGACGGAAATCGCGCCGTTGACCTGCGGAATAAAGGTGACCTGCACCCGGACAGTCGCCTGGGCGTCCTGATAAACCGACACGCGCAGGTAAATGCCGCCGCCGACTTCGGCCTTGAGCGCCTGCGTCTGGCGAAAGCCCTCGGTGCGCAGCCACTCGCGGATTTTCAGGAGGCGCGGCTGTACGGGCCATTCTTCGCCGCTGGCGTTGACGGCGTAGCGCGGAAACAGCGGCAGCGGGCTGACGCTCAGCGCGGAGATGGCGAGCCAGTTGTAGAGCGTCTCGCCGACGAACCACACGAGGAAGAACACGACAACGAGGACCCAAAACGGCCGGTCGATCAGTTCGAAATCGCGGCTCATTTGCGCCGCGCCAAACGCGAACACGAACCAGCGCAACCAGCGGTCGGCGATGGAGAGCAGCGGGGACGCCACGCGCTGGTTGATTTGCATCAACACGAGCGAGGCGATGATCGCAGCGAGGATCAGATAAGTGGGCTCCACAGGCGGAGAAACAGGGGACGGAAAACAGAGGACAGTTTCGAGCGGATCGTCGGGCGACGAAGGACGCGGGAACGCCCCTGCCGCGCTCATGCGGTGACCCGACTCAGAGCGAAAAACATCAGCTCAGCCGCACGGGCATGATGACGCAGACGAAGTTTTCGAGGGTCTTGAACACGCCCGGGCTGACTTCGTCCTTCACCTCGAAAAACACCTCGTCCTTGGTGAGGGCGCGGAGCGGGTCCATGATGAAGGCCGGGTTGAACGCGACCTGGAGATCGGGTCCGCTGTAGCCGATGGCCATCGACTCGTGGGCCTCGCCGAAATCGGGACTCTGGGCCGTGATTTCGAGGAGATTGCTGGTGAGTTTGACTTTGACCGAGTTGGATTTCTCCGAGCACACGAGGGCGGCGCGGTGCACGCATTGGAGGAACAGCTCGCGCTCGAGTTTGATGCGCTGGTGGGTCTCCTTCGGGATGACCTGGTGGTAATTCGGGTAATTGCCTTCGACGACCTTCGAATAGAGGTAAACGTGGTCGATGAGGCCGCTGGTGTCCTTGTCGGTCGCGATTTGGAACGCGGCGCGGCGGTCATTGAAGTTGATCTTCACCTTTTCGCCCTTGTCGAGGAGGCGGGTGAGTTCGCCGACGGTCTTGGCGGGCAAGATGATCGCGCCGGCGCTGGCGGCGGGCACTTCCATTTCCTTGGCGATGAGGGCGAGGCGGCGGCCGTCGGTGGCGACGAGGGAGAGGCGGCCGTCCTTGAAGTTGAAATAGACGCCGTTGAGGATGTAGCGGGTCTCGTCGGTCGACTGGGCGTAGGCGACGCTCTTGAGCATCATGACGAGTTCGGCCTGTTCGAGGGCGTAGGCCTTCTCGTCGCCGAATTCCGGGAGGGGGGGGAACTCTTCCTTGCCGATGCCCATGATGCGGAAGGTGGAGCCGCCGGAGGTAAGTTTGACCTGGTGGTTGGGCGAACCGTCGAACGTGACGTCAACGTTGGGCAATTCCCGCACGATTCCGGCCAATCGCTTGACCGGGAGGGTCACGGAGCCCGTTTCCTTCACCTCGGCCTTGATTTTGCAGCGAATGCCCAGATCGAGATTGGTGGTGGTCAGGGAAATCTGATCTTTCTCCGCTTCGATGAGCACGTTGCTCAGGATGGGCATCGTGGCTTTGGAGCCGACCACATTGAGCACCTGGGCGAGGCCGTTGGCGAAGTGATCGCGATTGATTTTGAATTTCATGAAGGGGGCGGAGGGACGCGCTTTTGAGAAGCTAACAAAAGCTAAAAGGATAGGAGTTCAATTAGGAATTATATCCGTATTATTATGGGGTGCGAATAACCCCAGCAACCGGCGTTTTTACCTCTCGGCCGGCCGCCGGAAAGTCTGTGAGAAACGTCGCATCCGTTGCGCGCAAGTGGCCGGTTATGCGCAACGGGGGAGTTGCTGGTGCACGGCACGCACGTTGCTCACACGTTGCCGGTCGGCGGGTTTGGGACCGGCGGGAGGTGCGAAGACGAGGGGCGGCGCCAATGCCGGATGAGGCCGAAAAAAATGTAGCTCAGGCAGACGCCGAGCAGCGCGTATTCCTTGAAGAAGTAAATCAGTCCGGCGAGGGCCAGGGCGGCGGCAAAGGTGCGGAGTTTCATCTTGGTTTGCAGATCGATGCCCTTGCCGCTCGGGTAGCGGACCGTGCTCATCATCAGGAGGCCGATGAGCAACATGAGGCAAGGCAGGGCGAGGGCCCACGCCTTGAGGGACTTGTCGGATTCCGCGAGTTTGAGGAGAAAGAGCACGAGGGCCGCCACGGTGCCCGCCGCGGCCGGCACGGGCAGACCGACGAAATCCTTGTGGGCTTCCTTTTTGCCCGGCCGCAGGAGCGGATTGGTGATGACGTTGAACCGGGCGAGCCGCATCGCGGCACAGAGCAGGTAAACGAAGCCGATCGCCCAGCCGATGTTGCGGAACCACTCATAATTGCCCGTCGTGGGCGAGAGGATGAGGTAAAACATCATCAGGGTGGGGGCGACGCCGAAGGAGACCACGTCGGCAATCGAGTCGAACTCGGCGCCGAACAGGGATTCGCGGCCGCCCATGCGCGCCAGCCGGCCGTCGAGGGCGTCGAACGCGGCGGCGCCGAAAATCAACCACACGGCGTAGCGGTAGTGGTCGGCCGGGGTGTGGCCGAGATATTCGCCGGTGACGGCCGTCTCCGCGAGGCGGGCCTGGATGCAGTTCACAATGGCCATGAAACCGCAGAAGAGGTTTCCGGCCGTCATCAGGTTGGGGAGAAAATAGATGCGGCTCGCCTGCGTGACGTTGTAGGGGTCCTCGCGGCGGGCGAGTTCCTCGGCCGCGCGCTGGGCGCGTTCGGCGGGGGTGCGGCGGCGGAAGTTCATTATTTCGTCAGGCTCTCGAGGTATTTCCAGAACTTGGAGTGTTGCTCGACGAGCTGCTGCTCCGAGACGGGCAGTTTGTTGCGCAACAGGAAATCTTCGAGGGAGTTTTTGTGGAGGATGTAGGTCACGTGGAGGGCCTCGCCGTGCGCCTCGAAATAGAACCGGAAATCGCCGGCGCGGAGGCGGTAAAACTCCTTTGTGCCGCGATGGAACCGCCCGAGCGGTTCGCGCGGGTTGGCGAGCTCGTCGGGCCGCAGGCTCGTCATGGGTTCGAGCACGGCCAGCTGCGCCAGCTGGTCGAGCTGGTTGAGCTCGTGCATCGCCTGGGCGGAAAAGGTGACTTGATACATGGTGGCGATCAGCGGCGCGCGGAGCGGCCCTGCGCGGCGCGTCCTTTGCCCGCAGCCGGTCCAACCCGCGAAAAATTTATCGAATGACCCATCGAGCGCGGAGTCTCTGCTCCCGGCCCGGCGCGGCAACGCTTTTTCTCGGCGGCGGGCGGCGCCCAGGTCGGGACGCCTTTCCGAGGCGTCCGCGGCCGTCTCGGAGGGACGAACCGGTTGGGGACGGGCGTGATGCCGCCCTTTTTGTTTTCCTCCGCCGCCGCGCCCGGGCACGCTCGCGCCATGGCCGTGACCCTGTCCGCTATCCGCGCCGCCCAACGCCGCATCGCCGGTGGCATTTACGTCTCCCCGTGCCCCGAATCGATCCCGCTGAGCGAAATCACCGGCTGCCGGATCGTCTGCAAACTGGACAACCTCCAGCGCACGGGCTCGTTCAAGGAGCGCGGCGCCCGCAACGCCCTGCTGCGCCTCCCGCCCGCCCAGCAAAAGCGCGGCGTCATCGCCGCCAGCGCCGGCAACCACGCGCTCGGGCTGGCCTACCACGGCAAGCTCCTCGGCATCTCCGTCACCGTCGTGATGCCCGACTATGCGCCGCTGATCAAAATCACCACGTGCCAGAAACTCGGGGCGCGCGTGCTCGTGCGCGGCCGCGACTTCACGGAGGCGCGCGCCGAGGCCGACACGCTCGTCGCCGGCGAGGGGCTCACCTATATCCACGGTTTCGATGCGCCCGACATCATCGCCGGCCAGGGCACGCTCGCGCTGGAGATGATGAAACAGGTGCCCGACCTCGACGCGATTTTGTGTCCCATCGGCGGCGGCGGGCTCATCGCGGGCGTCGCCGTGGCGGTGAAAGCGCTGAAGCCGAAGATCCAGGTCATCGGCATCGAAAGCACCCACACGGGGAATTTTGCCGCCGCGCTCCGCGCCGGCAAACCGGTGACGGTGAAACGCCGGGCCACGCTCGCCGACGGGCTTGCGCCGCTTACGGTGGGGCCGACGTCGTTCGCGCTGGCGCGGACGCGCGTCGACCAGGTGGTGAGCGTGGGGGAACAGTGGATCGCGCTCGCGATTCTGCGTCTGCTCGAGCTGGAGAAAACGGTGGTCGAAGGGTCCGCGGCGGTGCCGCTCGCCGCGCTGATGGCCGGTTTGCTGCCCGCCCTGCGCGGCCGGCGCGTCGGGCTGATCCTCAGCGGCGGCAACATCGACCCGTCGGTGCTGGGGCGCGTGATTGCCAAGGGGCTGGTGCACGACGGCCGGCTCACGCGGTTCACGGCCACGGTGTCGGACCGCCCGGGCGGGCTCGCGGACCTGACGCGGGTGATCGCCGATTGCGGGGCGAGCATCCAGGACATCGTGCACGAGCGCGCGTTCAGCGGCCCGGACGTGTTTTCGGTGCACGCGGTGTGCAC
>CAJAYO010000422.1 GCA_903948415.1 uncultured Opitutia bacterium
CGGCCGTTCCTCTGGAAGGTCGAAGGCCCGCGTCCGAGTTGGCTTTTCGGCACGATTCACAGCGCCGACCCGGCCGTCGCCCGTCTGCCCGCTAGCGTCACGACCGCCCTCGACGCCAGCCGCAGCTTTCATCCCGAAGTCGAATTGTCGGACGAGCTCCCCGCGATCCTCGCTCTAAAACTGTTCGCGACGGACACACCCGGGCTTTCCACGCGCCTCGCCCCGGCGCTGTGGCGCCGCGTGCAACACGCCGGCGCCCAACTCGGCTTGCCCGACCTCCTCCTCGATCGCCTGACCCCGGGCCTCGCCGCCCTCTTCTTTTCGGCTCCGACCGACACCGCTGTTGCCGCCACGGTGGACGGCCAACTTCAGGCCCGCGCCACTGCCCGTCGGCTCGCGACCGCGCCGCTCGAAACGCTCGACGAACAACTCGGCCTGTTTGCGCAACTGCCCGAGGCCCTCGCGATCACCGCCCTCACGGAAGCGCTGGCCGACGTCGAATCCGGCCGCCCCAACGAAAAAAAGCTTCTCCGCGCGTACGCCAGCGGCGACGAGCGGCTCGTCGCGGCGGCCATTGAGGCCGAATTCTCCGCCTCCCCGGGCGCCCGCGCCCTCGCCGAGCCCCTGCTCTATCGCCGCAACCGCGTGATGGCCGAACGCCTCGCGCCGCACCTCGCGCAGGGCGGAGCCTTCGTCGCGATCGGCGCCGCCCACCTCTTGGGCCCGAAAAGCGTCATCGAACTACTCCGGGCCCGCGGGGTGCGCATCACGCGCGTGCCCTGAAACCCCGTCGACCACGGGCCGCTTCGGCCTCCGGACGATCCCCCCGCGCCGAGGTCGCAGACCCGCTGGCCGCGCCCGGCGCACGCTCAGGGCACACCGCCACCGCCCCGATCGGAGCAACCAGCGTCCTCCCGTGGAGGCGCATGAGGTAATCCCCCCGCCTCAAAAAGCCGCGGTGGGGTCGATCGAGGGTGCACGACTGCCGTGCGACCATCCGGATGTCGGGCCGACGACAAAAAAACCCGCCGCGGAAAGCGGCGGGTGATAAATTCAGGACGCGGCCGGCGGACGAGGAGAGCAGAGGAGGCGCGAATGCGCGCAACTCACTGCTGCCAGGAGCGCTTCTTGTGGCGATGCGACTTCAAGCGCTTACGACGCTTGTGCTTGTTCATCTTCAGACGACGTTTCTTTTTGAGATTGCCCATAAATAAGAGGGAGCAACGTGCGGAGCGCGCCCCGCGCTGTAAAGCCCGAATTTCGCCGCGACCTCCGGTTGCCTCGCCGCCGCGCTCAAAATGTGACCGCCACGCGACGCCGCAACCGCGTGAATCCCCCTGCGCACGCCACCGGCGCCGGCGCGATTCCCGCGAGCCAGGCCACCGCGGACGGATAAAGTTCCCACTGCCCTGTCTGCGGCGCGACCGCCGCGCCCAGATCGCCCCCGCGCTCCACCCGCTCGGTCTTGAAATCAAACACCGTGGCGCGCCCCGACCGCTCCGACCCGTCACGCTCGACGACCACCCGTTCAAACACGCCCGTGCTCCCCTCGCTGTCCAACACGATTTCGAACGCGGGTTCGCGCCAGCCCTCGGCGTGCGGTGGCGCCGGTTTCGCCCACCCGTTCGCCAATTCCGGCGCGGCCACCCACGCCGCGGCCTCCGCCCCGGCTTCGCCCTGGCGCGCCGGGCGTATCCCGTAGCCACCGCGGAAAATTCCGCGACGTCGCCTTCGCGCCGCTCGGCTCGGTGATCACCTCCATCGCCCGCTTCGCACGCGTCATCGCTCCATCACGCAGACACGGCCTCTCATGCGCCGCGTCCGCCTCCGCCGACGCCCGCTTCGCCGCCGGCACCGGGCGCGCTCCACCACTGGCTTCGCCGGCCACTCGAGCGCCCACTCCACTGCAAGGTCGGGCGCGTGCTGCACCGCGAGCCCGTCGCGGCGCGCCGCCCGGGTCTTTCCATCCCGGTCCGGCAAAATCTCCCGACTGAAACCCGGCCCCTTGGCCTTGGGGATGGTCATCACCCGCACCGCGCCCGCCGCGCCGGCGTCGGGCACGGTGAAGCGTTCGGCAACCTCCAAAATTTCCGCCCCATCGCGGCGCCCGCGTTTGTCGAACATCGCCGCCGCCCGCACCAGCGCCAGCCACGCCACCGGCAGCGAGATTGTCCGTCGTCACGTACAGATCGCTTTCCTCCGCCGCCGCCACCGGACCCTCGCGCCGGAGGAAATCCGCCAACGCCGCCGTGCGGTTGTCGCGCACCTGCGTGGCGACGTCCAGACCGCGCGCGCTTCGGTCTCCCGCAGAATCGCCGGCGGTGCCGCGAGCCGTCCGGCCACGTCGTCCGCGTGCCGCCGTTCCGCCCACCCGCCGGGCTCCGGCCGGGCACTCGCGTGTTGCCGCCACCCCCACGCACACGCGGCCGCCGCCCCCGGCGGGACGATGCCGCCCGGCGCCGCCGCGTCACCAAAGACCTGATTCACCATCGCCAGCACCGCCGGCCCCGCCCAGCACGATTCGTCGGGCCGTCGCTCCGCGATCACCAGCTCCCCCCGTCCCTTTGTCGCGTTCGAAAATCTCGCGGGACAGCGTCGGGGCCCCGCCCCGCCACCCAAAAATCCCCTGCGTCACATCGCCCACGTAGAGGAGGCCCCGCCCGCCCGCCGGGTCCTGCACCGCCTCGTCGAGCAGGCTGCGCAGCACGCTCCACGGCGCCTGGCTCGTGTCCTGAAATTCGTCCCACGGCCGTGGTCGAACTTCGCGTCGAGGCTCCCCTCGATCAGCAGCCGGGCTCCCCCGCCGCCGGTCCGGCCGCCCGGTCCCGCGTCAGCAGGGGTCCGTCGCCTTCCGGCAACAGCCGCCGCTGCCCATCCGCAAACGTCAGCCGGCCAGCTCGTCGCGCCGGGCGATCGCCGCCCATGGCCCCTCGTCACGCCGCTCCGGTTCGCCCACTTGCCGCCCCCGCTCATTCTCCCGAAAATCGCCCC
>CAJAYO010000423.1 GCA_903948415.1 uncultured Opitutia bacterium
CGCGAGGTCTGCACCGAGCGCGATCTCCTCAACGCCGGCGGCACCTTCTTCGAATTCCCCGCCGAGAACGCCGGCGGCATCGCCAAAGTCCGCCCCATCGCCACGCACAATCGCCAGATCCACGACTACGCCAGTTGGCGCGGCCTGCTCGTGATTTCCGGCGTAGCCTCCAACTCCCCCGTCTCCAACCCCCATCTTATCCGCTCCGCCGACGGCAAAGCCGCCGTCTGGGTCGGCGCCGTCGACGACCTCTGGTCCTTCGGCAAGCCCGTCGGCGTCGGCGGTCCTTGGCAAAACACGACCGTCACCGCCCACGCGCCTTCCGATCCCTACCTCTTCACCGGCTACGACCGCAAAAAACTCACCCTCGCCCACACCGCGGCCACCCCCGTCCGCATCCGCGTCGAAGTCGATCTCACCGGCACGGGCTCCTGGGTGACCTACACCGCCCTCGACGTCCCCGCCGGAAAGTCCGTCCCTCACACCTTCCCCGCCGGCTACCAAGCTTACTGGCTGCGCTTGACCGCCGACACCTCAACCACGGCCTCCGCCCAGCTCACCTACGACTGATTCGTTCCCCCGCTCTCCCTCCGTCTCTCCCTCTTGCACCGCCCACCATGAAACACCCGCTGCGCCTCGGCGCCCTCGCCCTCCTCACCGCACTCGCGCTCGCCCCCGCGACCCACGCCGCCGACCATCTCCTCGTCGAAGCCGAGTCCTTCGCCTCCCCCGGCGGTTGGTCCCTCGACACCCAGTTCATCGACATCATGGGCTCGCCCTACCTGATCGCTCACGGTCTCGGGCAGCCCGTCAAAGACGCCACCACCAGCGTCACCTTCCCTTCGACCGGCACGTATCGCGTGTGGGTTCGCACCAAAGACTGGGTCGCCGAATGGAAAGCCCCCGGCACCCCCGGCAAGTTCCAAGTCCTCCTCAACGGCCAGGCGCTCGCCGAAACTTTCGGGACCAAAAGCGCCACGTGGTTCTGGCACGACGGCGGCACCGTCAGCATCGCGAAAAAGGACAATACCCTCGCCCTCCGCGATCTCATGGGCTTCGACGGCCGCTGCGACGCCCTCTATTTCACCACCGACCTCACCGCTCCGCCGCCCAACGACAGCGCGCCGCTCTCCGCCTGGCGCAAGACCACCCTCGGTCTCCCCGCCGCCCCGCAGGACATGGGTGAGTTCGATCTCGTCGTCGTCGGCGGCGGCTACGGCGGCATGGGCAGCGCCCTCTCCGCCGCGCGCATGGGCCTCAAGGTCGCGCTCATCCAAAATCGTCCCGTCCTCGGCGGCAACGGCTCCTCCGAAATCCGCGTCTGGGCCATGGGCCTCGTCCGCCGCGGCAACTACCCGCACATCGGCGAAATGATCGAAGAGTTCGCCGACAAAGCGAAAAACTCGCCCGGCACGTACGAGGAATTCGGCGACGCCCAGAAGGAAGCCAAGCTCCGCTCCGAGAAAAACATTTCCCTCTTCCTCAACGAGCACGTCTACGCCGCCACCACCATCGGCGGCAAAATCCTCTCGGTCACCTCCCTCAACACCTCGACCAGCCGCGAGAAAAAATTCTCCGGCAAACTCTTCGTCGACTGCACCGGCCATGGCAGCCTCGCCCACCTCGCCGGCGCGAAATACGAAATCGAACTCAAAGACCTCCTCGGCATGTCCAACATGTGGGTCTGGTCCAACGACACCGCCCCGCGCCCTTACCCCGAAACCCCGTGGGCGCTCGACCTCAAGATGGACGACTTTCCCTACCCCAAAATGGGCAAGGCCGACATGACCGAAAAGGGCAAAGGCGAGTGGTTCTGGGAAAGCGGTTTCAACAAACACCCGATCAACGATCTCGAACTCATCCGCGACTGGAATCTCCGCGCCGTGTTCGGCGCCTTCAATGCGATGAAAAACCGCGACGGCAAACCCGAACACCCCAACGCCAAACTCGACTGGGTCGCCTACGTCGGCGGCACGCGCGAATCCCGCCGCATCGTCGGCGACGTCATGCTCACCCACGAAGACATCATCACGAAGAAGAATTTCCCCGACGGCTGCGTGCCGAGCACGTGGAGCATCGACCTCCATTTCGCGAAGAAAGAATACGCCACGAAATTCGCCGACAATCCCTTCATTTCCGTCGCCGAGCACGACCGCCGCATCGACCGCGATTTCGGCTACCCCGTCCCCTACCGCTGCCTCTATTCCGTGAACATCGAAAACATGTTCATGGCCGGCCGGAACATCTCGGTCACCGACCAGGCCCTCGGCACCGTGCGCGTCATGAAGACCATCGGCATGATGGGCGAAGTCGTCGGCAAGGCCGCCGCCGTCGCCATCCAACGCAACACCACGCCCCGCGGCGTCTATGAAAAACATTGGAGCGAAGTCGACAGCCTCCTCAAACTCCCCGGTCGCGCCCGCCGCGCCACGCTCGAGGCTCCGTTCCAAATCTCCGGCCCCGCCCCCGGCCCCGTTGACGACACCGGCGGCCGCGGCGGCGCCACCAGCCTCGCCAGCCTCAAAGGTATCGTCGTCGACAACAAAGCCGCGAAGCTCACCGGCACGTGGAATTCCGGCGCCGGCCTCGCACACATCGGCTCCGACTACGCCTACGCCCGCGGCGCCGGCCACACCGCCACCTTCCCGTTCACGGTCCCGACCGACGGCCGTTACGAAGTCCGTTTCGCCACCGCACCGCACGAAAACCGCGCGAGCAACACCGCCATCACCGTCCGCCACGCCGACGGCGCCGCCGCCATCACCGTGAATCAAAAGAAGCCCGCCACGATCGAGAAAGTTTGGCTCTCCCTCGGCACCTTCCGCTTCAAAGCCGGCCAACCCTTCGCCGTCGAAGTCGACGCCACTTCCGCCAACGGCAACGCCCACATCGACGCCGTCCAGGTGTTGCCCGCGAAATAATCCGCTCCGGTCGCGCGGGTCCCTTGGACCCCGCCCCCCTACGTTCCCCGCGTTTGTCACCTCCTCCGGGACAAACCGCGGGGTCGTCCGCGGGCGAAAACCCACCGCGCCATCCTCGCCGAACACCTCCGTCCGTCCGGCCCATGCCAACCCACCCCGCCATCCTTTCCTGCGGCGAAATGCTCTGGGACCTCTTCCCCGCGGGCCCGCGCTTCGGCGGCGCTCCCGCCAACTTTGCCTGCCACGCGGCGCTCCACGGCGCCCGCGTCGCGCTGCTCAGTGCCGTGGGCGACGATCCGCGCGGACGCGAAGCCACGGCCATTCTCCGTCGCTTCGGTCTCGATCCGTCGCTCGTCCAAACCATCGCCGACGCGCCCACCGGTACGGTCGGCGTCAGCGTCGATGCCGCGGGCAAACCCACGTTCGAAATTCACGCCGGCTCCGCCTGGGATCGGATCGCGTGGACTCCGGCGCTCGAAACCCACCTCGCCGGCGTCGATGCGATTTACTTCGGCACGCTCGGCCAGCGGGATCCGGTCTCGCGCGCGACCATCCGGCGCGCCCTCGCCGTCGCCACGTCACTCGGCCGCCTGCGCGTGCTCGACGTGAACTTGCGCCGGCCGTTCTTCGACGCCGCCTTGATCCGTGAGTCCGTCGCGGAGGCCACCGTGCTGAAACTCAGTGACGACGAGCTCGACGCCGTCCTCGCCGCCTGCGGTGTCCCGCCCGGGCCCGACCCCACCGCCTCGCTCCGCGCCCTCCTCGTTCGCCACCGCCTCGATCTCGTCGCCCTCACCCGCGGGGCCGCCGGAGCGCTGCTCGTTTCGGCCACCGAGGTGATCGATCAACCGGGCATCCCCACCCTGGTCCGCGACACCGTCGGCGCCGGCGATTCGTTCACCGCCGCCCTCGTGGTCGGTCTGCTGCGCGGCGAGCCGTTGAACACCCTCGCCCGCGTCGCCTGCGAAACCGCCGCGGCCGTCTGTGCCCATGCCGGCGCCTTGCCCGAACCGCGCTGATTGAGTCGTTCGTTCTGCTCCGAGCTGCGTCCGGCGCCCTGCTCGTAGCCACCCGTCACGGCGGCGGGGTGAGACTCTGGATCCATTGATAGAGGAGTTGGACGCCCGCGGGATCGCCCGCCATCGTGCCGACCGGCGGCATCTGGCCCGTGCCGCGCACCGCCACCCGCAGCGGCAACACCGAGCGCCCCGCGTTGCCCGGCGCAATCAGCCGCGCATCGCGCAATCCAAAATCACCATGCAACGGCACCGCATCGAGGAGGTGTTGCTTCTCCGGCCGCACCCAGGGGGTCAGATCCATCGTGGCGTTGCCGCCGCCGTTGGGAATGTGGCAATGCGCACAGTTCGTCGCGAAATAGGCGCGCACCCGCTCGTCCAACGGCGCGCTGCGGTCCGACGGATCCGCCAAGCGCGGCGCACGCGCGGCCGGCGGGTTTCCCCTCACGAGCCCGCGCCCGACAAACGCCGCGATCTGATTCTGCGCGCGGCCGTCCACCGTCACCTCCCGGTTGAGCTGGGCGTTGGTCAGACCGAGCGCGAAATTCGCCTCGCGCGAATGACACGACAGGCAGTCCGAGCGGCTCGGCACCAGCCAGTCGCGGTCGTCGATCGTCAACCGCTGGCCGTCGCCCGGGGCGAGGACCGCATCCGTTTGCGCCGCGTCCCACACATAGCTGTAGGCCGACCAATCGCCGGCCTGCTTGAGCAACACGCGCGTCTCGACCCGGCGGGCCGGCTTCCCGTCCTGCGCCGGCAAACTGAGCGTTTGCGCCAGCGCCGTGCCGTCGGGGAGATTCCACGATTTCCACGGCCCGTTCTGCTCGGCCATCTTCACCCCGGGCATCGCCAGCCAACGCTCCGCGCCCGCGCCGTCATGCCACGCCGGCGCATTGATCACAAAGGGGTGCACCCCGGCCGCGGGCCGCAGGCCGCGCGTCTCGGCAAAGAGCCCCGTCTCGCTCAGGCGGGTGGGAAACGGGGCCGGGGCCGGACCCGCCGGCGCCCGCTCCAGCCGGTAAAGCGCATCGCCCAGGTGATCGGCGATCAACAGGTCCCCCTCCGCCGAAAGCCCAAACCCCGCGATCGCCAGCGGCGTATCGACCAGCTCGCGGTTCCACTGCAACCGCGTGCCGTCATGCTTGGCCGCCCACACGCGGCCCGTCCCGTAGTCCCCGTAGATATACGCGCCGGCCAGTTCGGGAAAACGCGCGCCGCGGTAGACCAGGCCGCCCGTGAGCGAACGAAACACCGAGTGCGTGTGCTCGATCGTGGGCGGCGTAAACGGCGCCGGCCCCCGCAACCGCCCCGCGAGAAACGGCCGCGTGCCCTCGAACGCGCTCCAACCGTAGTTCGCCCCCCGCACGAGGAGGTGCGCGCTCTCGCGCAGATCCTGCCCGTTTTGCCCCACCCAGATCTGCCCGCTCGCGGCATCCGCGCTCATCCGCCACGGATTGCGCAGTCCGTAGGCCCACGTCTCCGGCCGCACACCGGCGACCCCCACAAACGGATTGTCCGCCGGCACCCGATACGGCTGCCCCGGCGCCGCGCCGTCAACGTCGAGGCGCAGCACCTTCGCCCGCAGCGACGCCGTGTCCTGTCCCGCGTTGTCGCGATCGGAGAGGCTCGTGCCGTCTCCGCTCGTCACGTACAGCATCCCGTCGTTCCCGAACGCCACGGCGGCGCCGTTGTGCCCGTTCGAGTCCCACTCGATGATCGTCACCCCCGAGCCGTCCACGATCCGATGCGGCGGCTGCCGGTCGATGGTCAACCGCTCGACCCGCGAGTGCAGTTTCCCGCCCGGTCCGGGCCCGTTGCTCCCGAGGTAGAGCCAGCCGTTTTCCCCGTAACGCGGATGGAAGGCCACGCTGTAAAAATGCTCTTTGCGCTCCAGCAGCGTCTCCGCCTCCGTCACGTCCGGACGCGCGACCCATCGCCGCACGACACTGCGCCGCTCCTGCCAGTCGTAGTTTTCGACCAGAAAAATTCCGTCGGTCCCCGGCTCGCGCTCGATGGCCACCGGATGCTTGACCGCCAACCGGGGGAAGGCCCGCACCACCGCATACTTCGGCGCCGGCTCGGGCGACCCCACCAACTGCGAGCCCTCCCACGGCACGCGCGCCGCCACATCCGCAACCGGTGCCGGGCCCACAAACGTCAGCGGCACGTAGTCCTCGTAACGGTGAAAACTCGCCCGCGTCAGCGGCGCATTGGCGGACAGCGCCGGTTCCTTCTGACCCACGGAGTAATCGTAGCGACACAGGGCGTGGCGCCACTCCTCGCCGGCCGCGGGCCGCCCGCCCGTCGGTTGAAAGTCGCTCCACGGAATCCGCCCCTCGACCGTCCAAACCCGGTCGGTATCACCCCGCTGGTTCAACGTCCCGCGCAACCGCACCGCCGTCTCGACGTGAAACGCCCGGTCCCGGGCGTGGCGTCCGTAACCGCCCGAATCCCGCGCCGGAAAAAACAGGTCGAGCTTCGCATTCGTCGGATTGAACTCGAACTCGTAGTAGCCCGGTCGATCCGCCGCCGGTTTCAAGAACAGCTCAAAGACATCGCCGGTCCACAACGCCCCGTCGTTCTCCGCCACCGGCGCAAACAGATCCGCATCGGTCATCTCCGCCGCAAAATAGAGAAAATCCCGATCCCACAGCAGCCGCGCCTTCGTGGCCGTCGGCGGCGTGCGCTGCCCCTCAGGCCGCCACGCCGCCTGAAAATTTTCCACCACTTGCGCCGCGCCCCACGCCGCATCGTTCAACCGGCCGTCGATCACCGGCGGCGTCGCCGCCCACCGGCACTCCCCTCCGCCGGTCGCACCCCGCGCGGTCGGTTGCGCCAGCGCGATCGCCGCGAGGAAAAAAACGAAGGAGACTTGGTGCATTATGGGGGGTGGCCGGAGGACCGACGTGCGCGCGGCGGTCTCGGCCACGCCGGCCGCGCGCGTGGGCGACCCGCTCATCGGAAGGCGTCTGCCCGCGGGCGTCACGGAAATTCCCCGGCGATCGCACCGTCTCTTCCACCCGCCAACAAAACTGCGTTTCCTGTCAGTTTAAGCTTAACGCTCCGGCCATTGCCGCAAATTCTCCGGCCTTCCGTTCCCCTTCGTCTCCGTGATCCCCACCCACCGCCGGTTTCTCTGCCTCTTGGCCTTCACGTCGTCCGCCTGCGCGGCCGCCGAGGAAAACGTCTCGTTTAACGAACACATCCGGCCCATCCTCGCCGACAACTGCTTCGCCTGCCACGGCAGCGACGCCGCGAATCGCCAGGGAAAACTCCGCCTCGACCAGCCCGCCGCCGCCACCGCCGACCGCCGCGGCGTGCGCGCCCTCGTCCCCGGCGACCTCGCCAACTCCGAGGCCTGGCAGCGCATCCTCAGCCAAGATCCCGACGAGGTCATGCCTCCGCCCGACTCGCACAAAAAACCGCTCACGCCCGCGCAACGCTCCCTCGTCCAGCGTTGGATCGAGCAGGGCGCCGTCTACCAAAATCACTGGGCGTACGAACCCGTCGCCCGCCCCGCCCTCCCCGCGCCCGTCGCCGGCGCGCCGGAAAAAGACGGCGCGATCGACCGGTTCATCGCCGCCAAGCTCGCCCCCCACCAACGCACGCTCGCCCCCGCGGCCCCGCCCGAAATCCTCCTCCGCCGCCTCACGCTCGATCTCACCGGGCTCCCGCCCACGCCGGCCGAACTCGACGCCTTCCTCGCCGACTACGGTCCCGCCCCGGCTTCAACCGCCCCCGCTGCAACCTCAACGCGTCGCGAAGCCGCGCTCGACCGCGCCGTCACCCGCCTCCTCGCCTCCCCGCGTTACGGCGAACACTTCGGCCGCCACTGGCTCGACACCGTCCGCTACGCCGACACCCACGGCCTCCACCTCGACAATGTTCGCACCATCTGGCCCTACCGCGACTGGGTCGTCCGCGCGTTCAACGCCAACCTGCCCTTCGACCAGTTCACCGTCGAGCAACTCGCCGGCGATCTCCTCCCGCAGCCGCGCATCGATCAACTCGTCGCCTCCGGCTACAATCGCCTCCACCTGACCACGTCCGAAGGCGGCGCCATCGAGGCCGAAGCCGAAGCCCGCAACACCGGCGACCGCACCGACACCACCGCCGCCGTCTTTCTCGGCCTCACCGCCAACTGCGCCTCCTGTCACGACCACAAATTCGACCCGCTCTCCCAGCGCGAATACTACGCCTTGGGCGCCTTCTTCAAGGGCCTCGCCGACCGCCCCTGGGACGGCAACGTCCGTGTCGCCGGGCCCATCGCCGTGATCGCCCCCGACGCCCCCACCCAGCAGCGCATCGACACCGTCACCGCCGCCGTCGTCCCCCTCGAAACCGCCCTCACCGCCCGCGCCGCCCAGCTTCTCCTCGAAAAACCGCTCCCGAAATACGCCAAGAAACCCATCACCTACGAAGTCGTCTGGGCCGAAGACTCCGACCTCGCCACCGCCGCCGGATTTGCCGCTCCGCCCCCCGCCGGCCAATGGATCGCGGGCCCCGCCGTCCCCGTCGTCGGCGGCACCCGCGCCCTGCGCCTCGACGGCGCCGCCGCCCACCCCTTCGCCTTCACCGCCGGCGACGTCAACCTCCTCGTCCGCTCGGAAGCGACCGCGTTCGTCCATGTCCATCCCGATCCGGCGCACCCACCGCGCGCCCTCAGTCTCGAACTGCTCAGCGAGGAAAAAACCGTCCGCTTCGTCTGGGGCGACCCCGCCGCTTTCGGCCCGGACGTTGCGCAAACCGCCCGCCGCCGCGGCGACCTGCCGCCCGCCGGCACCTACACCCGCCTCGAAATCACCGCTTGCGATTCCGGCCTCGGCGAACGCCACACCTTCACCGGTCTCCGCATCACCCAGAGCGACGGCGCCGCCTGGTGGGACCGCGCCGGCGCCACCTTGACCTCGCCCGACGCCTCCGCCGACCCGCTGCTCTCGAGCAGTGCGTGGGCCGGCGCCCTCCGCGCCAACGCCCGCTTCGTCGAGGGCGTCCCCATCCGCCACGACATCAAGTTCCTCATCGGCCTTTCGCCCACCCAGCAGAACGACGAGGAAAAACAGCGCCTGAATCGCTACCACCTCGAGTTCATTTACGCCCCGCTCCGCGCCGCCCTCGAGCCCGAGGCCCACGCCGCCCGCCGCCTCCTCGCCGAGCAGATCCACTACGAGCTCACCTACCCCGTCACCCCCATCTCCCGCGAACGTCCCGCGCCGCTGCCCGCCCATATCCTCCTCCGCGGCCAATACGACCGGCCCGGCGACCTCGTCACCGCCGCCACCCCCGCCTTCCTCCCGCCGCTCGCCCGCACTGCATCGTCCTCTTCCCCTTCAACGGGCGCCGCGGCGGCGCCCAATCGCCTCGACCTCGCCCGCTGGCTCGTCGACGCCCGGAACCCCCTCACCGCCCGCGTCACCGTCAACCGCTTTTGGCAACAGCTCTTCGGCGCCGGCCTCGTGCGTACCCCCGGCGATTTCGGCGCCCAGGGCGATCCGCCCACGCATCCCGCCCTGCTCGACTGGCTCGCCGCAGAATTCGTCCGCTCCGGCTGGGACGTCCAACACCTCGTCCGCCTCATCGTGACCTCCCGCACGTATCGCCAAAGCTCCGACGTCACCCCCGCCCTCCTCGAACTCGATCCCGCCAACCGGCTGCTCGCCCGCGGGCCGCGCCTCCGCCTCGACGGCGAAGTCCTCCGCGACCAGGCCCTCGCCGTCGGCGGCCTCCTCGTCCCCACCCTCGGCGGCGCCCCCGTCCGCCCCTACCAGCCCATCAACATCTGGGAACCCGTCGCCTTCGGCGGCAGCAACACCAAGACCTACGTCCAGGACCACGGCCCCGCCCTCTACCGCCGCAGCCTCTATTCGTTCTGGAAACGCACCGCCCCCGCACCGGCGATGTCGACCTTCGACGCCCCGTCGCGCGAGATGTTTTGCACCGGACGCGGCCGCTCCAACACCCCCCTCCAGGCCCTCGCCCTCATGAACGACGTGCAACACTTCGAGGCCGCCCGCGCCTTCGCCGAAAAACTCCTCGCCGAAAACTCCACCGACCCGCGCCGCCTCGCCCTCGCCTTCCGCAGCGTCACCGCCCGCGAACCCAATCCCGCCGAGCGCACGCTCCTCGCCGATACGCTCGCCACCCATCGCACCCATTTCGCCGCCGACCCGGCCGCCGCCGAAAAAATCCTCACCAACGGCGAATCGAAATCCGCCGCCGTCGCCCCCGCCCCCGAGATCGCCGCCTGGACCATGGTCGGCAACCTCCTCCTCAACCTCGACGAAGCCATCACCCGCAACTGAGCGCCGCGCCATGAATCCCGCCCACGCCTACCTCAACCATCTCACGCGCCGCCAGTTCTTCTCCGGCGCCGGCCTCGCCATGGGCGGCGTCGCCCTCAACCTCCTCGCCCCGCGTCTCCGCGCCGCTCCCGCGCCCGCCCCGCGCCTGTTCCCCCCGCTCGGCGGCTTCCCCCATTTCGCACCGACGGCCAAGCGGATCATCTATCTCCACATGAACGGCGGGCCGTCGCAGCTCGACACCTTCGACTACAAGCCCGCGCTTCAGCCGCGTTTCCAGGAGGAACTGCCCGAATCAATCCGGCTGGGCCAGCGCATCACCACCATGACCAGCGGCCAGGCCAATTTTCCCGTGGCCCCCTCGGTCTTCAAGTTTGCCCAGCACGGCCAAAGCGGCGCCTGGGTGAGCGAACTCCTCCCCTGGACCGCCAAGATCGTCGACGACATCGCCCTCGTCCGCTCCGTGCACACCAACGCCATCAACCACGACCCGGCGTGCACGTTCCTCATGACCGGCAGCGAAATTCCGGGCAAGGCCAGCCTCGGCTCCTGGCTTTCCTACGGCCTCGGCAGCGAGAGCAACGACCTGCCCGCCTTCGTGGTCCTCACCCCGAAATTTTCGCCCAAGGTCGCCGCCCAGGCGCTCTTCACGCGCATGTGGAGCAGCGGCTTTCTCCCTTCGACCCACAACGGCGTCGCCCTCCGCGCCCAGGGCGATCCCGTGCTCTTTCTCGAAAACCCCCACGGCGTCGACTCCGCCACGCGCCGCACGATGCTCGACGCGCTCTCCCGCTTCAACGCCCAGGCGCAGGCCCGCCACGGCGACCCCGAGACCCTCACCCGGATCGCCCAATACGAAATGGCGTTTCGCATGCAGACCAGCGTGCCCGAGCTCACCGACCTCGGCACCGAGACGCCCGCCACCCTCGACCTCTACGGTCCGGCCGTGAAAGAGCCCGGCTCGTTCGCCGCGAGCTGCCTGCTCGCCCGCCGCCTCGTCGAGCGCGGCGTCCGCGTCGTGCAAATCAACCACCGCGGCTGGGACCAACACGGCACGCTCCCCGAGCATCTGCGCATCCAGTGTCGCGATACCGACCAGGGCTGCTACGCGCTCATCGCCGACCTCAAACAGCGCGACATGCTCAAAGACACCCTCGTCGTCTGGGCCGGCGAGTTCGGCCGCACGGTCTATTCGCAGGGCACCCTCACCCGCACCAACTACGGCCGCGACCATCACCCGCGCTGCTTCACCGTCTGGCTCGCCGGCGGCGGCGTGAAGGGCGGCGTCATCCACGGCGAGACCGATGAATTCTCCTACAACATCGTCCGCGACCCCGTGAGCCTGTTCGATCTCAACGCGACGCTGCTCCATTGCCTGGGCATCGACCACGCGAAATTCAGTTTCAAATCCCAAGGTCTCGACCAACGCCTCACCGGCGTCGAACCCGCCCGCATCGTCCGCGAAATCCTCGCGTGAAGCGCAGGGCGGACTTCCGTCCGCCCCAGTCCGACCCGCCTCACGCCGCCCGCCCTCTGATCCGCGTTGAATCGCCTCGCCCTCCAACTCTACCGCTTCGCCGTCGTCGCCACCGTCGCCTGGCTCATCCGTGACGTCGCCGTGCGTCAGCGCATCCAGGGCGATTCCCCCGTCACCGCCGCCGAAGTCGTCTCGCTTCTCCCCGCCGCCGCCACCCTCCGCCCCGACGACTCCGCCCGCGACGGCCTCTTCGTCCTCGACCGCGCCGGCCGCGAACTCGGCTACGTCGTCCGCACCCAGCCCGCCTGCCGCGACATCCTCGGCTACGCCGGCACCACCGACGCCCTCGTCGTCCTCGACCGCGACTGGAAAATCCTCGGCCTCAAAATCCACGCCTCCGAAGACACCGACACCTACGTCCGCGACATCGCCCTCGACCGCCGCTTCCTGAAAAAATGGAACGGCCTCACCTGGGACGCCGCCGCCGCCCTCGACCTCAAAGCCGCCGGCATCGAAGGCGTGTCCGGCGCGACCATGACCAGCATGGCCATCGCCCAAAGCGTCAAAGCCCGGCTCCAACTCAGCCGCGACGAACTCGCCGCCGCCGCCCCGCTCCGCTTCGCCTGGCGCGACTACGCGATGCTCGCCGTCCTCGCCGCCGCCGCCCTCATGGCCTTCGGCCCGCCCGCCGTTCGCCACCGCTGGAAACGCCCCTACCAAGCCGCGCTCATCCTCTACGTCGGCCTCATCGCCGGCGATCTCCTCGCGCAAAAACTCTTCGTCGGCTGGTCGCGCTCCGGCATCCCGTGGACCACCGCACCCGGTCTCGTTCTCCTCGCCGCCGCCGCGCTCCTCGTGCCGTTCACCACGGGAAAACCCCTCTACTGCCACCACATTTGTCCGCACGGCGCGGCGCAAGAACTCCTCAGCCACGTCCGGCCCGCGCGCTGGCAAATCACCCTTCCGGCCGACGTCATCCGCGGCCTCGAAAATCTCCCCTTCGCCCTCCTCCTCCTCACCCTGATCGTCGCCCTCACCGCCATCCCGCTCGACCTCGCCGGCCTCGAACCCTTCGCCGCCTATATCGTTCGCTCGGCCGGCCTCGCCACCCTCGTCGTCGCCGCCGTCGGCCTTCTGGCCGCCGGCTTCGTCCCCCAGGCCTACTGTCGCTTCGGCTGCCCCACCGGCGCCCTCCTCAACTTCGTCCGCGCCCGCGGCCCCACCGACCGCTTCTCCCGGCGCGACACCGCCGCCCTCCTCCTCGTCGGCCTCGCGGCCCTGCTCAACTGGAAATACCTCACGGTCATCCTCTGGCTCAAAGGCACCGCCTGATGGCTCGCCTCCTCCTCGTCCTCCTCACCACCCTCTGCCTCGGCCGCGCCGCCGAACCCGTGACGCTCACGGGCCGCGCCATGGGCACCACCTGGTCCGCCAAATTTTTCGCCGCGCCTCCGCCCGCGCCCGCCCTCGACCCCGCGCTCGTCACCGCCCGCCTCGCCGCCACGCTCGAGCATCTCGAAACGCTCTTCTCCACCTATCGCCCCGACTCCGCACTCTCCCGCTTCAACGCGTCGGCGTCCACGGACTGGTATCCCGTTTCCCCTGAACTCGCCCGCGTCGCACACGAAGCCCGCCGTATCAGCGACCTCACGGGCGGCGCCTTCGACGTCACGCTTGATCCGCTCATCCGCCTCTGGGGCTTCGGCCCGGCCGGCCGGCGCCACACCCTTCCGTCCGACCCTGAGATCGCCACCGCCCGCGACCGCGTCGACTACCGCCGGCTCTCCGCCCGCCTCGCTCCGCCCGCCCTCCGCAAATCCGCCGCCGAACTCTCCGCCGATTTTTCCTCCCTCGCGAAGGGCTTCGCCGCCGACTCTCTCAGCGATGTCCTCACCGCCCTCGGCGCCCCCGACCACTTCGTCCAAATCGGCGGCGACATCCAAACCGCCGGCTCCCACCCATGGCGCACCGGCATCGCCTCCCCCTCCGCCCCCACCGCCCCGGTGGCCCTTCCCGTCCCCGCCCCGCCGGCCCTCGCCGCCGTCGTCGCACTCTCCGGCCTGGCCCTCTCCACGTCCGGCGATTCCCACAATTTCCTGACGGTCGCCGGCCGCCGCTACGGTCACATCGTCGATCCCCGCACTGGCCGCCCCGTCGCCGGTTCGCTCGCCTCCGTCAGCGTCGTCCATCCGTCCTGCGCCACCTCCAGCGCCCTCGCCACCGCGCTCTTCGTCCTCGGCGCCGACGCCGGCTTCGCCCTCGCCACGCGCGAACACCTCGCCGCACTTTTCCTGGTGCGCGACGGCCCCGGTCTCGTCCCGCGCGCCACCCCGGAATTCGCCCGCCTTTCCTCGTCCGCGCCCCTCTGACGTTCCCGGAGTCTTCCGCCCCGAATGTGGGATTGCCAACCCTTCGCCCCTTGGCAAATTTCCCAAAAACTCATGGAAGAAAACCCCGACCCCCTCGTCATCCCCGGCTGGATTTGGGTCATGGTCGTGATGTTCGTGGTCGGTGTCATCGTCGCCCTCGTCATCCGGCGCGACCGGCGCAGTGAACGCCGCAGCCAAGGCCGCAGCCGTAGCTCCAGTCGCAGCAGCAGCCGCCGCTCTTCCTCCTCTCGCTCGAGCCACCACCGCACCCGCGACCCTTTCGAGAAACTGTAGGCCGCCCACCCGCGCCCCGGCCCGCCCGCCACTCTTGGGCGCGGGCCCTGGCCTTTACCATTGACCCGTCCGCGGCCCCGCAGGAGCCTGCGCTCCTCTATTTATGCTTAAAGCTGGCATCGTCGGCCTGCCCAACGTGGGCAAATCCACTCTCTTCAACGCCCTCACGCGCTCCCGCAAGGCCGAGGCTGCGAACTACCCGTTCTGCACCATCGACCCCAACGTCGGCGTCGTGATCGTCCCCGACGAACGCGCCTACGTCCTCCAGACGATCGCGAAGACCAAGGTCGTCGTCCCCGCCGCCATCGAGTTCGTCGACATCGCCGGCCTCGTCGCCGGCGCCAGCAAGGGCGAAGGCCTCGGCAACCAGTTTCTCGCCACCATCCGCGAGGTCGACGCCATCGTCCAGGTCGTCCGCTGCTTCGAGGACAACGACATCATCCACACCATGGGCGGCGTCGATCCCGTCCGCGACATCGAGGTCATCACCACCGAACTCGTCCTCGCCGACCTCGAGTCCGTCACCAAGCGCATCGACAAGACCCAGAAAAAGGCCAAGTCCGGCGACAAGGAAGCCATCATCGAGGTCGCCCTCCTCGAGAAACTCGCGCCCCACCTCAATTCCGGCAAAACCGCCAACACGCTGCCGGCCACCCCCGAGGAAATCGCGATGATGAAGCTCTTCCAGCTCCTCACCGCCAAACCCGTTCTCTTCGCCTGCAACGTCGCCGAGTCCGACCTCGCCACCGCCGAACAAAATCCGTTCGTCCAAAAAGTCGCCGAGTTCGTCCGCACCCACCACGACGCCGCCTACGTGCCGATCAGCGCCAAAATCGAGAGCGAACTCATCGACCTGCCCGCCGACGAAGCCAAAGCCTTCCTCAAGGACCTCGGCGTCGACGACTCCGGCGTCTCTTCCCTCATCAAGGGCACCTACAATCTCCTCGGCCTGATGACCTACTTCACCGCCGGTGAAAAGGAAGTCCGCGCCTGGACAATCAAGAAGGGCTGGAAAGCCCCGCAGGCCGCCGGCGTCATCCACACCGATTTCGAAAAAGGCTTCATCAAGGCCGAAATCGTCTCCTACGACGACCTCACCCGCCTCGGCTCCGTCGCGGCCGCCCGGGACGCCGGCAAATACCGCCTCGAGGGCAAGGAATACGTCTTCGCCGACGGCGACGTCGCCCTGTTCCGTTTCAATAACTGACCGGCCTCCGCGACGGGCCCGCAGCTTGCGCGAGCCGAGTCGCCTCCTGGCTGACTGCGCCGTTCACTCCGTAGCGGTACGCAGGCCACTACGTAGCAGTACGCAGGCCGCTACGTAGCAGTACGCAGTATTTGGCGTTGTTTGGCCCAAGCACTGGGCCATGTTGGGGACACTCGTCATGTCCCACCGCACCTCCCCGACATCGCCGCAGCGCCCCTTGGGCCGCACGACCACGGGCTTGCGCTGGCTTTCCGGAGCGGTGCTCGCCTTCCTGGGCTTCGCGGCAGACCTCCCGGGACAAATCATCAAGTGGGACAACGGCGGCGCGGATCTGCTGTGGGGCACCGCCGCCAACTGGAGCAACAACACCGTGCCCACGACCTCCACCGCGCTCACGTTTGACAACACCTACGTCGGCACCGACCAGACGATCGGCCTCGGCAACACCAACCGCACGACGGGCACCCTGACTTTTTCCAGCGCCCTGAACTACACCTTTAACAACGGCACCAATCGGCTCCAGCTCAGCACGGCGGGCACGAACTTCACCCAGAGCGGCGCGGGCAATGTCGTATTCAATTCGGCGATCTACTTCACCAACGGCCTCACCTTTGCCGGATCGGGCGCCGGCACCGTCACCCTCAACGGCAGCCTTTCCGACAACGCCGGCACGGATAGCCTCACGAAGAACGGGACCTTCACCCTCGTCCTCAACGGCGCCAACAACACGCAGGACGGCACCATCATCAACGCCGGCACCGTCGAATTTGGCAGCAATGCCGCCAGCAGCAATGGCCTCGCGCTCAATGGCGGCACGATCCGCGCCGGCAGCGGCGCCCGCTCCATCGCCAACCCCCTCACCGTCGGCGGCAATTTCAGCGTCGGCGGCAGCAACGACCTCACCTTGTCCGGCACCGTCGGCCTCGGCGCGGCGACGCGCACCGTGACGGTCGACAACACCGGCACCACGACTTTCTCCGGGGTCGTCTCCAGCGGCGGCCTCACCAAGGCCGGCAACGGCACCCTCGTCCTCAGCGGCACCAACACCTACGCGAGCGCCACCACCCTCAACGCCGGCACCCTCAAGATCTCCGCCGATGCCCATCTCGGCACCGCCCCCGCCGCGCCCACGGCCGGCCAGCTCGCGTTTGACGGCGGCACACTCGAAACCACCGCCACCCTCAGCCTCAGCGCGAATCGCGGCATCGCCCTCGGCACCGCCGGTGGCACGCTGCTCACCGCCGGGGGCACGACCCTCACCACCAACGCCCTCGTCGCCGGGAGCGGCGCGCTCACCAAGGCCGGCAACGGCACCCTCGTGCTCGGCGGCGCCAACACCTACACCGGCCCGACGAACCTCACCGCGGGCTCGCTCCAGCTCGGAGCCAATAATTCTCTCCCCAGCACCTCCGCCCTCACCGTCGCCAGCGGCGCCACCTTCGACGTCAACGGCAAGACCGACACCATCGGCTCCCTCGCCGGGGCCGGCACAGTGACCCTCGGCGCCGGCGCGCTCACCGCCGGCGCGGACGACACCTCCACCACCTTTTCCGGCGTCCTCTCCGGCACCGGCACCCTCACGAAGTCCGGCACCGGCACCCTCACCCTCTCCGGCTCCTCCGCCAACACGTCCTCCGGCACCACGACCGTCGCCGCGGGCACCCTCCAACTCGGCAAAACCGGCGCGGTCAACGCGGTCGGCGGCAACGCCGTCACAATCGGCGACGGTGTCGGCGCGGCCGGGTCCGCCCACCTCACGCTCCTCGCCTATCAGCAGATCCCGGATACGGCCGCGGTCACGATCAATTCCGACGGCCGGTTCTTGCTCAACAATTTCAGCGAGAAAATCGACACCGTCTCCGGCCTCGGCCTCATCGACCTCTCCACCAGCGGCTTTCTCACCGTCGGCACCCACAACGGCTCCTCGACCTTC
>CAJAYO010000424.1 GCA_903948415.1 uncultured Opitutia bacterium
GCCCACCAAGTCGTCGGCCTCAACGCCGTCAAAGAGTTCAAGCGAAACGAAGCCCGCCTTGACCAGGCGGAGCGCCACGGGCTCGGTGATGCCCAGCGAGGACACGAGCTTGCGCTTCGCGTCGCCCTCGGGATCGGCCCCGACGGCACGGAATTCCTCGATATCAAGGCGCCAGCCGATCAGGCGGGACGTGAGGCGGGCGTTCTGGCCTTTGCGGCCGATGGCCACGGCAAGGTCGTCGGTGGCGACTTTCAGGAGAATCCGGTGGGTCTTCTCGTCGAGCACGATCTCGCGCGGAACAGCGGGCTTGAGCGCTTCGATGATCATCTCGCGGGGGTCCGCGTAAAATTTGATGATATCGATCTTCTCGCCACCCAATTCGCGGACGATGGTTTTCACGCGCGCGCCACGGGCGCCGACACACGCGCCCACGGGATCGACCTTCGGATCGCTGCTGGTGACCGCGATCTTGGTGCGGTAACCCGGCTCGCGGGCGAACGCCTCGATCTTGACGGTGCCATCGGCCACCTCGGTGACTTCGAGTTCGAAGAGACGGCGGACAAACTTGGGACTCGCCCGGCTGAGAATAATCTCGGGCCCGCGCGGCGTGCTCTGGATTTCCGTCAGCAGGCAACGGATGCGCTCGCCCGGCTGGTATTCCTCGCCAGGGACCTGTTCCTTGCCGGGCATGACCGCCTCGGCCTTGCCCAGATCGACATAGAGGTCGTTGCGCTCACGACGGCGCACGGTGCCCGTGACGATGTTGCCGACCTGATCCTTGAAGTCGTCGTAGATGCGATCTTTTTCGAACTGGCGAAGACGCTGCATCACGGCCTGACGCGCGGTCTGGGCGGCGATGCGTCCGAGGGTCGATGGATCGACTTCCTTTTCCAAGAGGTCACCGATCACCGCGCCGGGCTTCAACGCCTGCGCTTTTTCCACGTGGATCTCGGTCTTGGGATTGCTGATCGAGTCGACCACCTTGAGCACCGCCCACGCGTGGAGCTGGCCGTTTTTCGGGTTGATGTCGATCTTGAGCTCTTGGCCGGAATTGACGCCCTTTTGGGCGGCTGTTTTCAGCGCATTCGCGATCGTGGCGATCATGTCGGCACGCGGAATGCCCTTCTCCTTCTCCATATATTCCAGGACGGAAAGAATTTCGCTGCTCATAGGTTGGATAGATGGGAAAAAAAAAGCGGGCCGAACGGCCCACTTTTTTGAAAGTGGTTGTTAAAGAGGGACCGAACGTATCGTGCGCTCGGAATCCTTGTCAAGCCCAGCGCCCCGGCAGAACCGGCGGATCTGCTCAGCGCCGTGCTTCTCGCTCCAACAACCAGCCCAACAAACCCTGCACCGCGCCGTGCGCGGCCGGCCGGCCCGGACCGGCAAATACCCCCAGTTCGCGGAGTCCCCTCACCACGAACGGAGGAACATCTCCCGGGAACCAATGATACCACCACCCCGCCAAAGGCCCCGCCTCTCCACCCACCGGAACTGACCGGGCGGCAAGCAGCGGAAGAAAGCCGTCGCACACCAGATTGTCGACGCGCGTGCCTCCGACCGCCTCGTCGCAGATTTCCTCTACGAGGCGCGCCCGCCGTGCCGTAAACCCGTGTGCATGCCGGACGGACCGTGTGCCACCCGCCAAACGGGGTGCGGGCTCAACCTCCGCCGTGAATCGGTCGGCGACACCTGCCAGCCGCGACGGCCAATTGGGCCGGGCCTGCGTCCATGCCGCATATTGGCGGAGACGCCCCCGAGGGTGATTCGAGGGGCGGACGCCCTGCAGGCTCCATGCAAGACCTTCCGCACTGAATATTTCCTCGGGCACCACCCGTGCTCTTGCCCACTCGCCGAGCGGCCAGCGCCCCGCCA
>CAJAYO010000425.1 GCA_903948415.1 uncultured Opitutia bacterium
CGCCGTTGAGGTCCCGCAACGCGACGAGCTGGTCGCGGCACGTGACGAAGATTTCGGTGCCGCGGAGCTTGATCCCGAGCGGTTGAAAGAGACCGGAGGCGATGCGCTTCCACGACACGGTGTCGGCGTCACCATCGATGCCGTCGACGCGCCAGACATCGCCGTCCCACGTGCACACCACGGCCTGCTTGCCCCCGGGGAGAAAATCCACGCCGCCCGGCCGCACGCGGGCACGCCACGGATTGCTCTGCGGCAAGGTGAAGCGCTCCCACGCAAACGCGCCCTTCGCCTCGCTGCGCACGATGGGCGTAGCGATGACGTCGGGCCAATGGGCGGCGCTGCCGCGCGTGAAGGCCGCGAGGTCCCGCGGCGCGGCGGCGGCGGCCAGCGCATCGAGGGCCGCGGCGGCCGTGCCGGATTTCGCGAGCCGCACGGCGAGACGCAGCGGCGTCGCCGACGCGGGGATACGGAGCGTGATGAACTTCTCGTCGGGGACGGTCGCGACGGCGCGTGAGCCGGAGAACCCGACGGCGGTGCCGGCGTTGGCGACGCGCACGAGCAGATCACGGGAGGATTTGCCGACGTTGAGGGTGCGGACGAAGACGGGTTGCGCGGCGAGGGATTCGAGATCGTGGCTTTCGAGGATCGCGGCGTCGCCGACGGTGTAGGAGATCACGGCGCGTTCGCCGGAGCGGTAGAGGCCGCGGTAGCGCTGCCACGCGCGCGGGAGCGGACCGAAGCGGCGACCGTCGGGGCCGACAAAACGCGGGTCGTCGAAAGTCCCCGTGGCGGGGTTGGCCCAGCCGGGGCCGTCGGCGGTTTCGAACTGGAGATCGCCGATGGTGCGCGGATGGACGACGTGGCGGCTGTTGAAGTTGATGCCCTCCCAATCGATGAAGCCCTCACCCGTCCACGCGCCGGCGACACGCAGGGTGTCATGTTCGAAGACGAGCCACGCCTTGCCGGCCGAGATGCCGCCCGGGCCGGCGTCGAGGCGGACAGCGATCCCCTTGTAGGCGAGGTTCGAGCCCGGGGCGATGGTGTCGAGCGCCTTGCCGGGCAGCTGGGTCGCGGCGGCGCGGCGGGCGGCGTCGGCGAGTTCGAACGTGCCGATGAGAAACGGGCCGTAGTCCATCTCGCGCCACGGCTCCCGCTTCACGGGCGCGGGACCGACGGAGTCCCCCTTCGGCAGGCCGGCGAGATAGGCGTCGGTGACGGCGACGAACTGCGACGGGTTGTTTTTGGCGAGGAAGGTCTCGCGGATGTAGTGAATGACGTCGTACTTCTCCCGCGGGACGAGCTGCGGCTGCGGGGCCATGAGGCGCCACCCGCGGGTGAGCGTCTGATACATCGTGTGGGGGTCGGCGCCGTGGGCGAATTTACCCTCGGCGAAACGCAGGGCGTTGGGGATGGAGCCGGGGAGATTCAGATCGCCGTGACAGGCGTGACAGACGAGTTGGTAAATTTTTTCCCCGCGCGCGACCGAGGCTTTGTTCCAGCCGCGAATGAGCTGAGCGTGGTCGATCGTCTTCTCATAGTCGGGCAAAGCGGATTCGGGCAGGAGCAGTGCCCCCGGCGGCAGGCCCACGTCCTGCGCGGAGAGGGGAGGCACCAGCCAGGCGCAACCGAAAGCGAACAAAAACCGAAACACAGCGCGGCAGGAGGGGGGCATGGGAACAGAAGGCGAAAAAACGGCCGAGGCGCGAGCGTGGACCTCGGGCAGTTCTTAAATTCCCACGAGCGCTTCGCCTCCGGAGGCGGGGGCATCGGCCGCGGCGACGTGGCCACGTGGTGCTCCCGTGCGAACAAACGCCCACCCAGCTTCGCGGCCTCCTGGTCAAAAAAGCGGCGTGATGCGCGGAATCATTGTCGCCGGAGTGGTCGCCCGGCGCGGCATCGCTTGGGGCAAGCTCGTCAGCGCGGAAGAGATCCGCGCCAACGAAAAGAAACCTTTCCGCTGGGTCGCCGGGGCCAGACCGGGAAACAGATCACCGACCAAGGCGGCTATTTTTTGACGGGCCGCCGCGCCGCCGCACGCGGACCGGCCTCACTTTTTCTCCGCCGGCCGCAACTTCGCGCGCGGCTTGATGAAGTTGAAAAACGTCGCGTGACCCGCGCTCACGCCGCCGCCGAGGCCGATCAGCTCCGGCCACAGCAGCCGCTCAAGCACCGCCCCGTAGTCGTGCCCGCGGCCGCCCCACTCTTTCCCCGAGAAATCTTTCTGATCGCGCACCGAAGCCGCCACGTATTTTTCCGCCGACTTGCCGGGCTTGCCCCACGGGAAAGGCCCGATCTCCAGCGGCACGACGACCCCGTGATCGGCGAGACACGAGCCGACGCCGGTGCCGAGGGTGAGCCGCAGCGCCTTGCCCATAAAGCCGCGCCCGGCGCCGAAATGCATCGCGGCGATGCCCGCGGCCGCCGCGTCGTCGCTCACCGCAATGGGGCAACCGGTCGCCTTGCCGAAGAGCTTCGCGCCATCGCAGCCGCTGAATTTCCCCGGGAGATTCGCCGACGTCCAGATCGTCGCCTCTTCCCCCACGCCGGGAAACCCGAGGCCGCTCGGTCCTTCCATTTGAAATTCGCCGCCATCGCCGCCACCGACTCCGCGAGCTCGGCGGGCTTCGGCTGGTCCGAGGTTTCGATCCGAAACCGCTCGCCCACCAATTTGCCGGTCAGGGTGTCCACGGGCGCGCGTTTGACGACAGAACGACCGATGTCGATGCCGAGGGTTTTCAGAGGAGCGCGGGAGGGAAATGCCCGCGCCATCCCTCGGCAACCCGCGTCTCTTTCGCCGTCGCACCCAACTCCGCCGCCGGCGGCGCCTCGTCGAGCGCGTGCAGCGCGGTGCAGCGGAGGGAACGCCCCGCGGCCGCCGGCGCTAGCGCGACCGTCAGCTCCACAGGATTGGCGCAGGCCTTCGCGCCGACTAGGCCAAGCCGCACCGGCGCACTCCGTGGAGCAGGTTTGGCTTTAGCGGAAAACTTCGGGAACGCCTTTCTCATCGGGCCACTTCGCCGATCGCGGATGTGACGGTGCAATCGCGCACATCCCGCGCGCTCAGGAAATACCTCCGCGCTTCCGCCGGCAATGTCGCCTGCACCCGCCCGCGCGCCGGCTCCCACGCCGCGGGCACTTCCGCCCACAACCACTTCGACGCGACGCCCACGGCCTCGGTGAAATGAAGCTTCGCCGCCACGATCGCCGTCTGCGCCGTCACGCTGGCCGACACCGCCGCACCCTCGCGCCGCACTTCGCCGAAGACCGCGAGCGGCACGCCGCCCTTCAACACGGAATCGACGAACACGCCGATCTCCACCGGCTTCCAGCCCGCCGGGTGACTGTGGCCCATGCGCGGCTCGACGCGCAGGAGCGCCGGGCCGGCGCCCAATCCCGCCGAGCGCTGCCAGCTGCCGAGCTGGAAGAAGCGGTCGTTCGTGCCGTTCACCCAAAACATCGGCGCCTTCGCACGCGCCAGCCGATGGCGCGGGTCCCAGAGCTTCATCCAACTCGCCCCGGCCGCCGTCGCACTCTGCGCCCCGAAAACCTCGCTCTCATCGAGGAACCCGCAGCCATACACCGGCACGAGCGCCGCGAATCGCGCGTCGACTCCGGCCACCGCCGCGGTCAACACCCCGCCCCACGAAATCCCGGTGAGCCCGATGCGCCGCGCATCCACGCCCGGCTGCGCGGCCAGCAGCGAGTGCGCCCGCATGATATTCGCGACGGCGTGATACATCCACTGGTCGCGCGGCGGTTTGTCGCCGAGCGCAAGGCTCGCGCCCCCATCCACCGGTCCGGCCCACG
>CAJAYO010000426.1 GCA_903948415.1 uncultured Opitutia bacterium
CGGGGTCGGGCCCGCAAACGACCGGGAGGGGAAGTCGGGGCTGCGTGCCGGCCCGCGAGTCGGCCTTGAGGCGAAGGCGGAGGCGAAGGCGGAGGCGAAGGCGAAGGCGGAGGCGGAGGCGGAGGCGCGGCCCGGGCGCGGGAGGTCAGGGCGCGGCGGCCGCCGGGTCGTCCAGCTTCCGGATACGCGGTCCGCGGTTCACGCGTGCCAGCACCAGTGCCAGGGCTCGTAGCCGATGCCGTGGCGGTTGCCGCGCGGGTAGCTCATGGAAAAGCCGAATTCGCCGGCCCGTTGGCGGAGCCAGCGGAACGCGGGGGTGCGGGCGAAGCTGGCTTCGACCGAGACGTCGGTGGGGTCCCCGATGTCGATCGCGCGGCCGGTGTGATGTTCGCTGAAGCCGGGCGCGGCAACGTAGCGGAGCAGATCGTCGAGCGGGCGGCCTTTGGCGAGGTTGCGCCGGATGATTTGGGTTTGCCGGCGCACGCTGCGGAAGCCGGAGAGGGGCAGGAGGGTGACGCCGTCGGCGGCGGCGGCCTCGCGCATGCGGCGCCAGGCGGCGGCGGCGCGGGGGGCGAGGCGAACGGGTTTTTGGTCGGTCGGGTCACGGCCGACGAGGACGAGGCGCGGGATGCTCGCTTCGCGGAAGGCGCGCAGGTCGCGCGAGCGCGCGTAGTCGGCGGGAATGCCGAGGGCCTGGTGGAGGCGGGCGAGTCGCGAAGTGGCCATGAGGGCTGGGGCGGGCGCGCCGAGACCGACGGCGGGAGGGAAACCGCCGCTCCGGCCGGACTCAACCGTGGTGTTCGGCGAGCCAGCGTTCGGCTTCGATGGCGGCCTGGCAGCCCATGCCGGCGGCGGTGATCGCCTGGCGGTAGATGTGATCGGAGCAGTCGCCCGCGACATAGACGCCGGGAACATTGGTCTGCACCTGTGAGCCGGGTTGCGGTTTGAAATAGCCGCCCTCGTCGACCTCAAGCGGGGGCGCAAACGGACCGGTGTTGGGGATGTGGCCGATCGCAACGAAGATGCCTTTGACGGGCAGCACGGATTCGACGCCGGTTTTCACGTTTTTGATCTTGAGGCCGTTGACCGCGCCCTCGGGCACGCCGAGGACTTCGACCGGGACGCTGTCCCAGACCATTTGGATTTTTTCGTGGGCGACGGCGCGGTCGGCCATGATCTTCGAGGCGCGCAGGGTGTCGCGGCGGTGCACGAGATACACCTTGCTCGCGAAGCGGGTGAGGAAGAGCGCTTCTTCCGCGGCGCTGTCGCCGCCGCCGAGGACGGCGACTTCCATCTTGCGGTAGAACGCGCCGTCGCAGGTGGCGCAGGTCGTCACGCCCTTGCCGCCGTAGAGTTCTTTTTCGCCGGGGATGCCGGTGAGCCGTGGCGAGGCGCCGGTGGCGATGATCACGGTCTTCGCGAGGATGAGGCGGTCGCCGCAGAAGAGTTGGCGCGGCGTCGAGGTGAAATCGACTTTGTCCACCAAGGCCGACTCGAAGCGCGTGCCGAAGCGGGTGGCCTGCTCGCGCATGTTTTGGGTGAGCTGAAAGCCGTCGACGCCGTGGGGGAAGCCGGGGAAGTTTTCCACTTCGCTGGTGGTCGTGAGCTGGCCGCCCGGCAGCGGGCCTTCGAGGACGAGGGGGTTGAGGCTGGAGCGCGCGGTGTAAATGGCGGCGGTGAGGCCTGCGCAGCCGGTGCCGATGATGACGACGTTTTCGACGGGGGAGGACATGGAGGTTTCGGGAAGACAGAGCCGTGGAAATGGGCGAGTGCAACCCCGGAGATGCAACCGAACGGAAAGAACCCGTTTGCGCGGGGCGGAGCCGGGCGTCTTGCTCGGGCGGATGATCCAACTCTCCGCCGCCGCCGTCTCCGCCGAGGCCACCGCCGTGCACGAGCGGCTGTTTACGATCGACACGCATATCGACACGCCGACGGCGAGTCTGATGCGCGACGGGTGGGACTTCGGGGCGCGGCACGCCTACGCGACGGACCGTTCGCAGTGCGATCTGCCGCGGATGCGCGAGGGCGGGATCGATGCGCTCGTGTTCGCGGTCTACGTGGGGCAACTCGCGCGCACGCCCGAGGGCCTGCGGCTCGCGCACGAGCGGGCGCTGCGGTGTTTCGAGCGTACGCGGGCGGTGCTCGCTGCGAACGCCGCCGCCTGCGGTCTGGCGCTGACCGCCGACGACGGGCTGCGGCTGAAGGCGGAGGGGAAGCGCGCGCTTTATCTGAGCATCGAGAACGCCTACTCGCTTGGACGTGACGCGGGGAATGTGGCGGTGTTTGCGAAGCTGGGCGTCCGGATGCTGGGGCTCACGCACATGTTGAACAACGACGTGGCGGATTCGTCGACCGATCCGCGCGGAGCGGAGTGGGGCGGGCTGAGTCCGTTGGGGCGGGAGATGGTGGCGGAGGCGAACCGGCTCGGGCTGGTGCTCGACGCCTCCCATGCGAGCGACGACACGTTGCGCGACCTGCTCGAGCTGTCGCGGGCGCCGGTGGTGCTGTCGCACAGCGGACCGCGGGCGGTGGCGGACCATCCGCGCAACGTGGGCGACGAGTTGCTGGGCGCGCTGGCGGCGAAGGGGGGCGTGCTCCAGATCAACGCGCTGCCGATCTCGCTCGTGAATGCCCCCGGCAATGCGCGCACGGCGGCGATCGCGGAGGTGTTGATCCGGTTCAAGGACCACGTGCTGTCGGCCGAGACGCTGGCGGCGGAAGACCGCGCGTATGATGTCGTGTGTGCGGCGCACCCGAACCCGCCGGTGACGTTCGAAGATTTTGTCCGCCACATCGAGCACGCGGTGGCGGTGATGGGCATCGACCACGTGGGCATCGGGTGCGATTTCGACGGGGGCGGCGGGGGCTTCGCGGGGCTGCGCGACGTGACGGACTATCCGGCCATCACGCGGGCGCTGCTGGCGCGCGGCTGGAGCGAGGCGGAGCTGGCGAAGCTGTGGGGCGGCAACACGCTGCGGGTGCTGCGGGCAGTGGAGGCAAAGCGCGGGTGAATAAAGGTCGGACAAAACCCTGAGGCAGTCCGCACGGTTCCGAAATGCTCACGCATTCCGCTACGGAGAGAGCGAAGGGAGGGCCGTGGGTGGTAGCGGAACGCGTGAGCGTTTCGTGCCTCGAAGTCCATGATCTGCGTTCGGTCCCCAGGTGAATTTCCATCGTGCCTTACGACCCGAAGATTCGCCGAGGGCGACTTTCGCGTCTGGCTCCCGAGTTCTATCGCGGGCGGGCATTTGTGCATTGGACAATGACATTGGAGCGGCGGGCGACAGGCTGGCTCGATCCGCTGCATCACGCAATGATGCGCGAATGGATGTGCCATGCACTTGGGCGGCACGCGCTGGTTTGTCCTGCCTATTGCCTGATGCCCGATCATGTGCATTTCCTCTGGCTTGGCTGGAGCGAATCGAGCGACCAGAAACGCGCGATCGCGCTGTTCCGCGAGGCGTGGAACCTCGAACTGCTCCGTGGCGGGCGCGAGTGGCAACGTCAGGCCTACGACGAAGTGCTGCGCGAGGCGCAGCGTGACAGAGGAGCGTTCGGCACGGTGGCCAACTATATTTTCGAAAATCCGGTTCGTGCCGGACTGGTGGAGGATTGGCGGAGCTATTTTTTTCTTGGTGCGCTCGTACCGGGCTATCCGAAGATGGATCCGCGAGACGAGAATTTCTGGGAGCGATTCTGGCGGATTTACGGGCGACTGGCGGATGGACCCACGGATGATGCGAGCGAGTGACCGAAAGGTGCCGGACGAAACGCTCACGCGTTCCGCTACGATCCCGCAACTACCACCCGTAGCTGCGCTTGATCTTCAGGGGCTGGTAGAGGTCGGGCGAGAGTTCGGTGAGGAAACGGCTGGGCGTCTGGAGCATCGCGGGGCCGCCCTTCGTGTTCACCTTCGGGAAACAGAGGTAGAGCTCGTCGCGGGCGCGCGTCACCGCGACATAGAAGAGGCGGCGCTCTTCCTCCACGTCGCCGGCCTCGATGGCGCGGCGGATGGGAAACATGCCGTCGGCGAGGCCGATCAAGAACACGGCGGCGTATTCGAGGCCCTTGGCCTGGTGCACCGTCGTGAGCCGCAGCGCGTCGGCGTCGGGATCGGCCGAGCGGTCGCTCGTCTCGCTGTTGAGCAACATCACCTCGACGAGGAGTTGGTGCATGTCGTCATAGCGGCTCGCGAAACCGATCATCGATTTCAGGTCGTCGAGGCGGGAGACGTAGTTGGCGTAGGCGCCCTTGAGGTAGTCGCCATACCAGCCGTCGATGGCGACCTCGACCGCGTTGTGCGGCTTCATGTGTTTCATGATGTCGCCGACCTGCTGGAGCGAGGCGACGAACTGGGGCCATTCCTCCTTGGCGTCCTTCGGGACTTTCGTGGCGACGTCGTCGGTGGCGAGGGCGGCGAGAAAATCCTTCTGCATCAGGCGCGCGTGATCGGAGGCGGCGGAGTGGAGTTTCGCGGCGTTCTTGTCGCCGACTTTCGGGAGGAGGACCGCGAGGCGGTTCCAGGCGGCGGTGTCGGACGGGTTGTAGACGAAGCGCAGGAGCGCCACGAGGTCGCGGATGTGGGCCTGTTCGAAAAAGCGGACGCCGCTCGTGATCTGGTAGGGGATCTGGAGCCGGGAGAGTTCGAGCTGGATGTCGAGCGCGTGGAAATGCGCGCGGTAGAGGATCGCGATGTCGGCGAGCGCGCAGCCCTCGTCGATGAGGCCGCGGATGCGCTGGACGATGAACTGGGCCTGCTCGCGGCCGTCGATGGACTGGACCAGGTAGGGTTTTTCGGAATTGGCGCGGTGCGGGCGGAGTTCCTTTTCGAAGGCGCGGCCCTTCGGCTGGGCCTGGAGCACGCCGGTGGCGAGGGCGAGAATCTGCGGGGTCGAGCGGTAGTTCGTCTCGATGCGGTGGATGACGGTGCCGGGGTGGCGGTCGGGAAAGGTGAGGATGTTTTCGACGTTCGCGCCGCGCCACGTGTAGATGCACTGCGCGTCGTCGCCGACGGCCATCACGCGGTGGTGCGAGCCGATGAGGTCGACGATCTGGGACTGGAGGACGTTGGTATCCTGATACTCGTCGACGAGGACGTGGCGGAAGCGCTGGGAGAAATACTCGCGCGTCTCCGTCGATTTCTGGAGGAGCTCGAGCCAGTTCTCGAGGAGATCGTCGTAGTCGAGGACGTTGGCGGCGCGTTTGGCCTCGGCGTATTTTTTGGCGAAGAGCGGGGCGCGGTCGATGATGCCCTCGTGCTGCGGGAAGAACCGCGAGATGGTTTCGGAGAGCGGGAGCTGGGTGTTGCGCGCCATCGAGAGGATGGAGTGGAGCGGACCGGCCTTGGGGTGGGTCTTGTCCTTGAAGAACAGTCGATCGCAGGAGTCGACGGCGTCGCGGAGGATGCCTTCGGATTCCTCGGCGTCCATGATGGTGAAGGTGCGCGGGAGGCCGATGGCCTCGCCGTGCATGCGCAGCGAGCGGTGGCCGATGCCGTGAAAGGTGCCGCCCCAGAAACGTCCCGGCTCGAAGCCGGTGAGTTCGTGGACGCGTTGGAGCATTTCCTTGGCGGCCTTGTTGGTGAAGGTGAGCAGGAGGATGTCGCCCGGGCGCACGCCTTGGGAGAGAAGATAGGCGACACGGTAGGTGAGGGTGCGGGTCTTGCCGGAGCCGGCGCCGGCGAGGACGAGGAGCGGGCCGGCGGGCGCGGTGACGGCGGCGTACTGTTCGTCGTTGAGGGACGCGCGGAAATCGATGGGCGGGACGCCGTTGAAGGCGGAGGGCGGCGGAGCGTCGAGAGGGAAATCCATGAAACGCCCGAGGCTCGCGCATCGTCGCGCGGGCGCAAAGGGAAAATCAGAGCAACACGAGGTCGTTGCGGTGGACGACCTCGAGGCGTTTGCGCGCCGGGTAGAGGGCGGCGACGGCGTCGCCCCGTTTTTCGGCGATGGCGGCAATTTCCTCGGCGGCGAAAGTGGACTTGCCGCGGGCGAAGACGGCGCCGTCGGGGCCGGCGATGTTGACGATGTCGCCGGCGGCGAATTCGCCCGCCGCTCCGGTCACGCCGACGGCGAGGAGGCTGCGGCCCTGATCGCGGAGGACGGGGACGGCGCGCTCATTGACCGTGAGCGTGCCGGCGGGGCGTTGGAAATAGGCGAGCCAGCGTTTCTTCGATTCCATCGGCAGGCCGCTGGGGACGAAGAAGGTGCCGGGGCCGCGGCCGGCGAAGAGGCGGGCGAGGATGAGGGGCTCGCTGCCGCTGGCGATGAAGACGCCGCAGCCGGCCCGGGTGGCGAGTTTCGCCGCGGTGATTTTCGAAATCATCCCGCCGGTGGCGGTTTCGTCGGTCGTGCCGCCGGCCATCGCCTCGATTTCCGGGGTGATGCGCTCGACGACGGGGAGAATTTGCTTCGTGCCCTTCAGGTCGATCAGACCGGGCGCGGTGGAGAGGATGACGAGGTGCTGGGCCTCGACGAGGGAGGCGACCATCGCGGAAAGCGTGTCGTTGTCGCCGAACTTGATCTCGGCGGCGCTCACCGTGTCGTTTTCGTTGATGATCGGCACGGTGCCGTAGGCGATGAGCTGGCGGAGGGTTTCCTTGACGCCGAGGTAGCGCGTGCGGACGCGGAGATCGTCGTGCGTGAGGAGAACCTGGGCGACGGTGAGGCGATGGGGCGCGAAACCGGCCTGCCAGGTTTGCATGAGGCGCGACTGGCCGATGGCGGCGCAGGCCTGCTTCTTGGCGATTTCCTTCGGTTTTTTCAGGAGACCGAGCGAGCCCATGCCGAGGCCGACCGCGCCGGAGGACACGACGATCACTTCAGTGCCGCGGGCGCGGAGCGCGGCTACTTCGGCGCAGATGGCGTCGATGCGCGCGGTGTCGAGTTGGCCGATGCCGGTGGTCAGGACGCCGGTGCCGAGTTTGACGACGACGCGCTTGGGCGCGGGCGAGGAAGATTCTTTTTTCAA
>CAJAYO010000427.1 GCA_903948415.1 uncultured Opitutia bacterium
GGAGCGACCGGCGATCGACGGAATCGCCGCGGAGGCCGGATCAGACTCGGGGCCGGGTGGAGCGGGTGGCACCAGGGAACGACAGGACGCGGCCCGATTGGGACCTGAATCGTTTCGCCTGTCCAGGGGCGGATGAGGCACCGCACCCGGCGCGCTCCCGCGGGCGACCGGGAGAGAGTCCAGCTCCCGCGCGGGATTCGCCAAGGGATGCGCAGCCACAACGACCCGTCACAGGTAGGATGCACACATGATCTGCGGTGCCACTGCCCCCCGATGTTGGTCGGGAAAAAATCTTTCCCCCGAGCCGGTCTTTCGCCTTGTTGGCCGGGCGCTCCAGCGGGCCGATACGTTCGGATAACCTGCCGTCTCCACCCCGGGCACGCGGTTTTTTTTGCAGCCTCACGATCCTCCCCTCCAACCTCCCCCTCCTCCATGAATGCTCTCGTGTCCCCGGTCTTGTCGCGTCGGGATTTTATCAAACGCTCAGGGCAGGTTGCCGCGGTGTCGGCCCTCGCCGGCGTCGCGCTGCCACACGTGCATGCGGCGGGGAGCGATCTCATCAAGGTTGCCCTGGTCGGCTGCGGCGGACGCGGCACCGGGGCGGCCGGCCAGGCGCTGTCGACGACGAGCGGACCGATCAAACTCGTGGCGATGGCGGACGTGTTTCCGGCGAAACTGAAATCGTCGCTCGAGCGGCTGGCGAAGCAGTATCCGCAGCAGCTGGCCCAGATCGAGGTGCCGGCCGAGCGGCAGTTCATCGGCTTCGACGGCTACAAGGCGGCGATGGACTGCCTGAAGCCCGGCGATGTGGTCATCCTCGCGACGCCGCCGGCGTTTCGCTGGGTGATGTTCCAGCACGCGATTGCCAAAGGGCTGCACGTTTTCATGGAGAAACCGCTGTCGGTGGACGGACCCACGACCCGCCGGATGATCGCGCTCGGGGAACAGGCGAAGGAAAAGAGCCTCAAGGTGGGTGTCGGGCTGATGGTCCGGCACTGCGAGGGCCGCAAGGAACTGTATCAGCGTATCCGTCACGGCGAGATCGGCGACATCGTCGCCATGCGGGCCTACCGGATGGGGTCCGGGGGCGGCACGGCCCCGCCCAAGCCGGAAGGCATCTCGGAGCTGATGTATCAGATCTCCAAGTTCCACGCGTTTCTGTGGCTGAGCGGAGGGGTTTTCTCCGACTACTACATCCACCAGATCGACGAGTGTTCGTGGATGAAGGACGCCTGGCCGGTGGAGGCCATGGCGATCGGCGGCCGCCACTACCGCGGCGATTCGCTCGACCAGAATTTCGACACCTATTCGGTCCAATACACGTATCCCGACGGGGCCAAGCTCTTCTACGAGGGGCGGAACATGCCGGGCGTGCACAATGAGTTCGCCAGCTACGCCCATGGCACCAAGGGCTCGGCGGTCATTACGACGCGGTCGCACCATCCCGGGCAGGTGCGGATCTACGACGGCCAAAAGATCCCGCGCATCTTGACCGCGAAGGACCAGATCGATCTTGCCGACAAGAATCTGCGCTGGGCGTTTCCCCAGCCGGAGAAGAATCCACAGCAGCTCGAATGGGACAATCTGGTTGCGGCGATCCGGCAGGATCAGGCCTATAACGAGGTCAAGCGCGGGGCGGAGGCCAGCATGGTGGCGTCGATGGGCCGCATGGCCGCGCACACGGGCCAGATCATCACCTTCGACCAAATGCTGAACTGCGAGCACGAGTTCGCCCCGGGGGTCGACAAGCTGACGATGGACGGTCCGTCGCCGCTCCAGCTGGGCCCCGACGGAAAATACCCCGTGCCGCGACCGGGCATCGAAACGAAACGCGAATATTGAGGGGCGACGGAAACCCCAAAGCAGAGCAGGGCGGGCGGCGACGAAATCGACGCAGCGGTGAGTGAGACCGCGGCCGCCCGGGACCGAGCCATCGGGCGCCGCGGGAGACACGGGGCGGTCGGAGGCCGTGCGGATCGAGGCTGCCGGAACCGCTGAGCTGGTCGCCCGGCGCAGCGGCTATTTTAGCTGGGGCTCGGCCGGGATAACGGTGGCGCGGTGGGCGGTGACGGCGGCGGCAATTCGGGTCAGGACGTCGGCGTGCGCCGGAGCGACATCATATTTCTCCGAGGGATCGTGCGGCAGGCGGAAGAGCAGGGGGGGCGTATGATCCTCGGGCTTGGGTTGGCCGTAGCCGGTCTGGGTGCGGAAGTGGGCTTTCCACTCGCCAAGGCGGCACGCGAAGAGTTCGGTCCCGCGGTAGAAAAAATACGGGCGCTCGGGGAGCGCGCGTTGCGTGGTCAGCAGGGGCAGGAGGTCGAGGCCGTCGAGGGTGACGCCCGTCGGAGCGGGCGCACCGGCGAGGGCCAGGGCGGTCGGATACAGATCGAGGGCGCTGGCGGGTTCGCTGGTCACGGCGGGACGAATACGTCCGGGCATCCACGCGATCCCGGGGACGCGCATGCCGCCTTCCCACGTGCTGCCTTTGCCCTCGCGCAGCAGGCCGGCACTGCCGCCTTGCGCGCCCTCCGTGAGCCACGGGCCGTTGTCGCTGGTGAAGAAGACGAACGTGTTTTCGGCGAGGCCGGCGCGGCGAAGGGCGGCGAGGATTTCTCCCGTGCTCCAGTCGATCTCTTCGATCACATCGCCGTAGATGCCGCGGCGACTTTTGCCCTTGAAGGCCGGCGAAGCGAAGAGCGGGGTGTGCGGCATCGAGTGGGCGAGGTAGATGAAGAAGGGGGTTTCCCGGGCGGAGGAGATCACGCGGAGGGCTTCTTCGGTGTAACGCTGGGTGAGCGTCGTCTGATCGGCGGGACGCTCGACGACTTCGCCGTTGCGCAGCAGCGCGACATTCCAGCCGTCGGCCGGTGGCGTGGGGCTGAAGCGATCTTTGCCCGTGATGCCCGCGCGGGCATCCATGTCGTTGGAATACGGCAAACCGAACGTGGAAGTGAAGCCCTGGTCCTGGGGGCGCGAGCCGGCGTGGATGCCGAGGTGCCATTTGCCGATGTGGGCGGTGGTGTAGCCGCGGGCCTTGAGCGCTTCGGCGAGGGTGACCTCGGCGGGCGGCAGGCCGCCGGCGGAATTGGGGAAGAGCACGCGGCGGTTTCCCGCCATCCCGCTGCGCAGCGGATAACGGCCGGTGAGGAGCGCGGTGCGACTCGGGGTGCAGACCTCGGCGCCGGAGTAGAAGTCGGTGAACCGCACGCCCTCCGCCGCCATCCGGTCGAGGTTCGGCGTGCGGATCGTCGGGCTGCCGTAGCAACCGAGGTCACCGTAGCCCTGGTCGTCGGTGAGAATAACAATGATGTTGGGGCGGGTGGGCGGTGTCGCGGCCGTCACCAGCGTGAGGGAGGCGAGGAGCACGAGGCCGGCGGCTAACAATCGGCGTGAGAGCATAAAAAAGACGGGGGCGTGTGATTACGGCGGGGGGCGTGGCGGAGAGGGCGTCAGCTTTTGGCTTTTTTCCTCGGATTGGCGGCGGCCGTTTCGGGTGGCGGCGTGAGTCCGTCGGTCGGTTGGTTCCACAGCCGCCAAGGGTCGTCGAGGCGCCGCATTTCGGCCAGGAGGAGCGTTTCCATTTCCGCGAGCTTCGCGGCGTGGCGCGGGTCGGCGGCGAGATTGCGTTGGTGCGCGGCGGGTTGGAGGCCAGTCAGCGCAACGAGGGCGGGAGCGTGATGCTGCTCGAGCAACTCGTGCGGGTTGTCGCGGAGGTTGAAGAGCTGGGTCTCGCGCACGGTGCCGCCGAGGACGTCGAATTTCACGAGCTTCCAATCGCCGTGTTTGACACTGCGCATCCCGGGTTTGGTGCCGCCGTTGTAAACCCCGTAGACGACATCGCGGACGACGTCCTTCCGGCCTTCGAGCACGGGACGGGCGCTGAGTCCCTCGTTGCTGGCGGGGGCGGCAATGCCGGCGAAGTCGCAGAGCGTGGCGAGCACATCGAGCAGGTAGGTGTTCCCCTCGGCGCGCGTGCCGGGCTTGATGCCGGGGCCTTTGGCGATGAACGGGACGCGCCAGGTGTGTTGGTAGAGATTTTGTTTTCCCTGCAAGCCGTGGCGACCGATCGCGATGCCGTGGTCGGCGGTGTAAAAGACATAGGTGTTGTCGAGCTCGCCCATCGCTTCAAGTTTCGCGAGGACGCGTCCGATCTGAACGTCAATGGCCTCGGCGCAGGCGAATTCTCGGCCGAGCTCGTTGCGGATCGTGCGCTCGTCGCGTCGTTGCCAAACCCCGCTGACGGTTTCCTCGTCGCGGAGACCGGGATGACCGTGGGGGAACGGATGGGCGGGCAAATAGTTTTCGGGCAACGCGGGTTGCTGGGGGTGCGCGGGCGGCAGGGTCGTCGGATCCGTGTGATTGGTGGCGCCGTATTTCGCGAGGAGCTCGGGCTTGCCGTCACGGGTGTCGTGCGGGTGAGAGAAACCGAAATAGATGAGAAACGGTGCGCGGTCATCGGCCGGCGAGCGGTCGCGTTGGGCGAGATAGTCGAGCACCTGTTCGCCGTGCCAGGTGCTGCCGGTCGCGTCGGTGCCGCCGCGTTTGGTGGCGTCTTTGCGCACCGTAAAAAGCTTGTTGGCCGCTTCGTAGCTGTTGCCGATTTTGCAGGTGCGCATCGTGGCGTAGCCGGCGCGGTTGAAGACGGCGGGAATCGTAGCCTGTTCCAGCTGCGGTGGGCAGTGGGCGGCGGCACCCGGGCCGATGGGCAGATGCCAGAGCGTGCGCCCGCTCATGATCATGTGGCGCGACGGTGTGCACACTCCACCGATAAAGGCGCCCATGTGGTAAGCGCCGTCGAGCACCATGCCCTGCGCGGCCAGGCGGTCGAGGTTGGGCGAATGCAGCGGGGATCGGGGGTTGTAGGCTTTGAGATCAAACGGCGATTGATCGTCCACCAGAATGAAGAGGATATTGGGCCGGCGCACTTCGGCGGCCAGCGAGGTGGAAACAGCGAGCGCGGCGAGCACGCACAAACGGAGGAGGGGCATGGGGAGAAAGGACGCCGCGCACGGTTCGGTGCAGCGGCGCGGGGCGACGATACGCACGCGCCCCGGTTTGCCAAGACCGGCGTGCGGGAAAGTCGCGACCGCGGCGCGATCCGGCTTGGCGCGGGTTCCGATACCCTGCTACGGCTTGCCGCGTGAAACCATTCCCCCGGGTCAGAGCGGCCTTGTTAACGTTCGTTTGCGGCGCAATCGCCGCGAGTGCCGCCGAGCCGGTGCCCGTTTACTTCGGCACGGGCGGGCCGGGGGCCAAGGGGATCTACCGCGCGACGTTTGACAGCGGCAAAGGCAAACTCTCCGCCGCCGAGCTCGTGGCCGAGGTCGGCGCGCCCGGCTTCCTCGCCCTGCACCCGGCGGGTGACAAACTTTATGCCGTCGCGAACTTTGCCGGCGGGCCGGGCGCGATCGGTTACACGATCGGAGCCAAGGGCGAGCTCACGGTGATCAACTCCGCGCCCACGGGCGACGGTGGCGGTGCGCACATCGCGGTGCACCCGAGCGGCAAGTTTCTCCTCACCGCCCAATACGGCGGAGGTTCCACGGCGCTGTTTCCCCTCGATGCGGCGGGGCGGCTGGGCTCCGCGCAGCTGATCAAACACGAGGGCGGCTCCGGCGTGGTGAAGCCCGTGCAGGAAAAACCGCACGCGCACTGGGCGGGTTTTTCGCCGGACGGCCGCTTTGCCCTCGTGCCGGATCTCGGCCTCGACGGCATTGTGATTTACCGGATCGATCTCGCGAAACCGGCGATCGCGCGTCACGGCTTTGCGGCTTCGGTGCCGGGCGGCGGTCCGCGACATATGAAGTTCTCGCCCGACGGGAAATTCATCTACCTGCTGAACGAGCTGTCGCTCTCCGTCACCACGTTTGCGTGGGACGCGGCGGCGGGCACGGCGCAACGTCTCGCCGATGTCCCGGCGCTCAGCGCCGAAGTGAAGGCCCAGGAAGCGTCTAACTCCGCCGCGGAGATTCTGGTGCACGGCAGCGGGCGCTTCGTTTACTCGTCAAATCGCGGCCACGATACGGTGACGGTTTATCGGGCCGATCCGACGACGTCGGAACTGAAGGTGATCCAGGTGCAGCCGGTGCGCGGGGCTTTTCCGCGCAATATCAGTCTATCGCCCGATGGCGGTTGGTTGCTCGCGGCGGGTGCCGATTCCAATACGGTGGCGGTGCACAAGGTGAACCAGATGACGGGGGAACTCACCTACCAGACCAAGGGCGTGATCAACGTGCCCGCGCCGATCTGCATCCTTTTCGCGCCGCGGTGACGGGCGCGTTGGCGGGCTCGGTATCGCCGTGTCATCGCGTCGCCGGACTGCCCCGAGTGGGACCGGAGCGTGGACCGGCCTAGTTCGTCCGCGCAAGCGCGGTCATAAATCGCCGCACGCGTTTCGCGTCGACGGCTCCCGACCAGTGCCCGCCGACCTTGAATTCCGAGCCGACGATAAAGCCGTCGGCTTCGGCGCGAAATTCGCCGACGTTGGCGGCCGTCACTCCGGAGCCGAGGTAAACGGGGAGCCGGGTTGCGCGTTTCACGTCGCGAACGTCCGCCGGTTGCGGCGCATCGCCGGTGACCGCCCCGGTCACAATCACCGCGTCGCCGCGCATGAACTCGACGGCGTGGGCCGTCTCGCCGATGCCGACATCGCCCGTGATCGCGTGGGAGCTGTGTTTCTTTTTCACGTCCGCCCACACCTGCACGCGTTCGGCGCCGATGGCGCGGCGGTAGCGGAGCAACTCGGCCGCGGATGACTGGATGAAGCCTTCGTCGGCGACATGGGCGAAGGCGAAGCCCTCGGCGCGGACGAAATCGAGGCCGGCGGCATGCGCCACCGCGATCGCTTCCCGATTGGCCGCCGCGAGAATCTGCACACCGCAGGGTAACGCGGCGGCCTGTTTCACCGCCCGGGCGACGATCGCCATCGCGGCCACGATTTCCGGCCCCACCTGCCCGCGCAGATAGGGCGTGTCGTGCATATTCTCCAGCATCAGGCCGTGCACGCCCGCTTCGCGGTAAAGCACCGCTTCTTTCACCGCCAACGCCTCGATCTCGCGCAAGGAACGTCGGGCCGCGGGCGTGCCCGGCAACGCGCCGAGGTGGATCATCCCGATGACGGGCTGCGCTGCGGCGAACAGGCTCATCGGTCCGCGTAGCCCCGGGGATGGGTCGAGTGCCATTTCCACGCCGTGGCCACGATGGATTCGATCTCGGTAAATTTCACGTTCCAACCCAACTCGCGCTGCGCCTTGGCGGAATCGGCGTAGAGCGCGGGCGGATCACCGGGTCGGCGGGGCTTTTCGATGACTTTGACGGGTTTGCCGGTGATTTTCTCGACGGCGCGGATGACTTCGCGGTTGGACGTCGGGCGACCGGTGCCGAGGTTGTAGAACAACTGCGTCCCGGGCGTCGCGAGTTTGCCGAAAGCGGCGATATGCGCCCGGCTGAGATCGTCGACGTGGACGTAGTCGCGCTGGCAAGTCCCATCGGGTGTGGGGTAGTCGGTGCCGTAGAGTTCGAGGTGCGGGCGCTTGCCCGTGGCCACGTCGATGGCCACCGGAATGAGGTGCGTCTCGGGGTGGTGGTCTTCGCCGATCGAACCGTCTTCGGCGGCCCCGGCGGCGTTGAAGTAGCGGAAGGCCGCAAAGCTCAGTCCGGTCGCCGGGGCCAGCGCCTTGAGTGCGTTTTCAATGTCCAGCTTGGTCTGGCCGTAGGGATTGATCGGTACCTGCGGCAAATTTTCGTGGATCGGCAATGTCGCCGGCACGCCAAAGGTCGCGCAAGTCGACGAGAAGATGAATTTCTTGACCCCCACCTGCAGCATCGCGTTGAGCAGGTGCAGCGTCGCGGCACAGTTGTTGAGATAATACTTGAGCGGATCGGTGACGGACTCGCCGACGTAGCAGAACGCGGCGAAATGCATCACGGCGTCGATTTTCTCGGCCAGGAGGATGCGTTTGACGGCCGTCTCGTCGCCCAAATCGGCGTCGTGGACCGTCACGTCGGCGGCCAGTGCCCCCCGGTGCCCGTAGGCGAAATTATCGAGCACCACCGGTCGGTGACCGGCCGCAGCGAGCTGGCGAACACAGTGACTGCCGATGTAACCGGCGCCTCCGACGACGAGAACGTTCATTTTGGGGAGGGTTGTATTGCTTTCGGGCGGAGGTTGGCTAGCGATTTCCATTCCCTAAGCAATGAAGCCTTCGCGCATCGTCATCACTGGTGTTGGTCTGACCGCTCCCAACGGGAGCTCGTTGGCGGAGTTTCGCGCCAACCTGCTCGCGGGCGTCGCGGGCATCGAGCGCAAGGAAATCCGTTACATGGGCTCGCAGCTCGCGGGGGTCTGTCACTTTGACGCGTTGAAACACCAGAAGAAGAAAGAAGTGCGCGTCGGCACCCGGGCCGGGAGTATTTCGGTCTACTGCGCGCGCGAGGCGATTGCGGACAGCGGCTTGAATTGGGACGCGGTCGCCAAGGACCGGGTCGGCATTTACATCGGCTGCACCGAGCACGGAAACGTCGAAACCGAAAACGAGGTCCACAACATCTCGAAATTTAATTACGACACCAAGTTCTGGTCCCACTACCACAATCCCCGCACCGTCGCCAACAATCCGGCCGGCGAGGCCTCGCTCAACCTCGGCGTCACCGGTCCCGCCTACACCATCGGCGCCGCCTGTGCTGCCGGCAACATGGGGCTGGTCCACGCCACGCAAATGCTCCGCCTCGGCGAGGTGGATCTCGCGCTCTGCGGCGGCGTCAGCGAGAGCATCCACACGTTCGGTATTTTTGCCGGCTTCAAGTCCCAGAACGCCCTCGCGACCCACGACGATCCGCTCAAGGCCTCGCGCCCCTTCGACAAGGCGCGCAACGGGATCGTCATTTCCGAGGGCGGCGCGCTTTACACCCTTGAACGGTTGGACGACGCCCGCGCGCGCGGGGCGAAGATTTACGGGGAAATCGCCGGTTACCACGTCAACAGCGACGCCAGCGATTACGTGCTCCCGAATCCGACGCGGCAGGCCGAATGCGTCCACGCCGCCATCCGCCGCGCCGGGCTCACGCCGAGCGACATCCACATCGTGAACACCCATGCGACGGCCACGCCGCTGGGGGATATTCAGGAGTGCGAGGCGATCCGGGCCGTCTTCGGCGAAGGGTGTCCCGACACGCACATCAACAACACAAAAAGTTACATCGGCCACTGCATGGGGGCCGCCGGTGCGTTGGAACTCGCGGGCAACCTGCCGTCGTTCGACGACCTCGTGGTTCACCCGACGATCAATGTCGACGACCTCGATCCGTTGTGCGCGCTGCCGGGGCTCGTCCTCAATCATCCGCGGAAGGTTGCGAAAGTGGACACCATCCTTAACAACTCCTTCGGGATGCTTGGGATAAATTCCACATTGATTGTTAAACGGTTTGTCCCCTAATTCCGGCTCCTGACTATGACCAAAGACGAATGCAAGAAGGTGGTGCTCGATATTATCGCCGACATCGCCCCCGACGAGGACCTGGGCAACGTGAAGCCCGAGGTGCGGCTGCGTGACCAACTCCAGCTCGATAGCATGGACTTTTTGGACATCGTGATGGAGCTGCGGAAGCGCCACGGCATCGAGGTCCCGGAGAAGGATTATCAGCAGCTCGCCAGCCTTGACAGCTGCGCGGAGTATCTGACGCCGAAGTTCGACGCCCTCGCGGGGAAGAGCTGAGGGCCGGGAATCAACGGGCAATTTTCGGGCCGGGACGCTTCCCGGCCTTTTTTGTAGCTTCGCATGAACACCCGCTCCCACTACGACGTCGCCATCATCGGCGCCGGCATGTCCGGACTCGCCGCCGGGATCCGGCTGGCGCATTTCGGGAAGCGCGTGTGCATCTTCGAGCGCCACAATGCCGTCGGCGGGCTCAACAGTTTCTACAGCATCGGCGGACGGAAGTTCGACGTCGGGCTCCACGCGATGACGAATTTCGTGCGGCCGGGCGTGAAGGGCACCCCGCTCGGCAAACTTCTCCGGCAACTCCGCATCGAGCGCGACGAATTTGCGCTCTGCGAGCAGAAGCAGTCGCGTATCGCGTTCGGCCCGCACGGCGAGACCTCCCTGCGTTTCACCAATGACTTTGCCGTCTTCGAGGGCGAGGTCGCGCAGCATTTTCCGGCGCAGGCGGACGGGTTTCGCCAGCTCGTCGCGGCCGTGCGCACCTACACCGACGTGTCGCTCGACACGGTCCCGGTTTCGGCGCGGACGGTGGTCCGCAGTCACATCACGGATCCGCTGTTGGAGGACATGCTCTTTTGCCCGCTGATGTATTACGGGAGCGCGACGGAGCACGACATGGAGTTCGGCCAGTTCGTCATCATGTTCAAGGCGCTCTTCCTCGAAGGTTTTGCGCGGCCCTTCGAAGGCGTGCGCGTCGTTTTGCGCGTACTGCTGGAAAAATACCGCGCGGCGGGGGGCGAACGGCGGATGAAATGCGGCGTGCAAAAAATTGTGACCCACGCGGGCCGGGCCACCGCGCTGGTGCTTGAGGGCGGGGACGAAATCACCGCCGACCATGTGATCTCATCGATCGGCGCGCCCGAGACCGAGCGTCTGGTGGTCGCTGGTGGCGGTGAGCCCGCAAGCGCCCCCGGCCCGCTGTCCTTCGTCGAGACCATCAGCATTTTGGACCGGCAGCCGGCTGCGCTGGGGTGGGGGAGCGACACGATCGTGTTTTTCAACGATTCCGCCCACTTCACCTACGAGCGATCGACCGGGCAGGTGGACACGCGCAGCGGTGTCATCTGCATCCCGAACAACTTCGACTATGGAGGGGACCGCGTGCTGCCTGAGGGGATTTTTCGGGTGACGTGCTTGGCCAACTACGAGCAATGGGCGCACCTGCCGGAGGAAACCTATCGGGCCGACAAGACGCGGTGGTTTGCCGCGGTGCAACGGAGCGCCCGCCGCTTCTTGCCCGCGCTCGCCAGCGACGATGCGCTGACGGCCGCGACGGTGACCACCGACATGTTCACGCCCCGCACCATCACGAAATTCACGGGCCATCTCGGCGGCGCAATCTACGGTGCGGCGGTGAAGCACCGGCAGGGACGGACGGGCTTGGGCAATCTCTACCTGTGCGGCACCGACCAGGGCTTTTTGGGGATCGTCGGGGCGATGCTGAGCGGCATTTCGATGGCCAACTATCACATCTTGCAAAAAGGCTGAGCGCCGCCCGGAATCGCGTTCCCCTGTCATGAAAAAATTCCTCCGCTTCGCCCTGCTTTCCTCGCTCGTAACCGCGGTCCTGCCCGCGGCCGATTTCCGCGACCATCTCGGTCTCCAACTCTACAGCCTGCGCGCGCAAACCAAGGAGAGCACGACCGGCGCACTCGATATCGCGAAATCCTACGGCATCAAGGAGGTCGAATTGGCCGGCACCGGCAGCCTGGCGCCCGCACAGTTTGCCGCCGAGTTGAAGTCGCGCGGCTTGGTTCCTGTCGCCGGCCATTTCGGCTACGCCCTGTTTGAAAAGGATGTCGCGGCCGTGATCCGCGACGCGACCACGCTCGGCCTGAAGTTCGTGATCATCCCGTATCCCCCGGTCAGCAAGGACAAGCCCTTCAGCGAAGAGATGGCGCACAGCATGGCGGCCAAGTTCAACGAGTGGGGCGCCGCCTGCAAAAAAGCCGGCCTGCGTTTCGGCTACCACCCGCACGGTCTCGAGTTCAAACCGACGGCCGCCGGCCAGGGCGAAACCATGTTCGACATTTTGCTCCGGGAAACCAAAGCCGACCTCGTGACCTACGAGATGGATGTCTACTGGGCGTTCTACGCCGGGCAGGATCCCGCCAAGCTCCTCGCCAAACACCCGACGCGCTGGTCGCTCATCCACGTCAAAGACATGCTCAAGGGCCTCGCCACCGGCGTGCACACGGGCAACACCCCGCCGACCGGCAAAGTCACCGTGGGCCAGGGGCAGCTCAACTGGCCCGAGATCCTGGCGGCGGCGCAGAAAATCGGGGTGCAGCACTATTTTCTCGAGGACGAAACCCCGACGCCGCTGCAGTGCATCCCGGATTCATTCAAATATCTGCGGGCGTTGAAACTCTGAGTTGCGCTCTCGCCGAGAGCGGACTCACTCTCACCGCTCCATGGCTTACGACTGGCTCAAAGGTGTCGCCGACGAATATGATGTGATTGTGATCGGCAGCGGCTTGGGCGGCCTTACGGGAGCCAATGTGCTCGCGAAGGCCGGCCATCGCGTGCTGCTGCTCGAGCATCACTACCAGTTTGGCGGCCTCGCCACCTGGTTTACCCGCAAGGGCGGCCATATTTTCGACATCTCGTTGCACGGGTTCCCGGTCGGGATGATCAAGTCGTGCCGGAAGTATTGGACGAAAGAGATCTCGGACTCGATCGTGCCGCTGAAGGACATCCGGTTCGTCAATCCGCAGATGGACGTGTGGACGACCTTCACCCGCGACGACTACACGCGGGTCCTCGTGGAAAAATTCGGGCTGGAGCGGGCCCACGTGGAGAAGTTCTACGACTACCTGCGGGCGATGAATTTTTACGACAACAACCCCGAGACGACCGGCGAAATGCTGGAGCGGTTTTTCCCCGGGCGCGACGACGTGAAACGGCTGCTGATGGAGCCCATCGCCTACGCCAACGGCTCCACCCTGGACGATCCGGCCATCACCTACGGGATCGTCTTCTCGAATTTCATGGGCTCCGGGGTCTACACGTTTCGCGGCGGCTCGGACGTGTTGATCGAGAAAATGGTCGCCGAGCTGAAAAAAAATGGCGTCGAGGTGCGCAAAAAAGTCCTCGTGGACAAGATTCTCGTGGAAGAACGCGACGGCCGGAAAGTCGCCTGCGGGATTGTCGCGAGCAGCGGTCGCATCGTCCGCGCCAAAGCGGTGCTGTCCAACGCGAACATCAAGAACACCCTCTTCCGCCTGGGCGGCGAGGAGAACTTTCCCGCGGAGTACGTGGCGGAGGCCAAAGCGGTGCGGATCAATTCCAGTTCGTGCCAAGTCTACCTCGGCATCCGCAAGGGCGAAACCATTCCGCATATCGGCGACCTGGTCTTCACTTCGGAGAATCCTAAGTTCAGCAGCGCGGAACTGACCGATTTCCACACGACCAGTCGGACGTTTTCCGTCTACTATCCGGATACGCGCCCCGGGTCCGACCGCTACACCGTCGTGGTTTCGCTGAACGGGCTCTACGCCGACTGGCAGAAGCTCTCCGACGCCGACTACGAGCGGGAGAAACA
>CAJAYO010000428.1 GCA_903948415.1 uncultured Opitutia bacterium
ATCTCGGGTGAGACCGTGACGATTAGGCGGAGGCGGGCGGGGGTAAGGTAGGGCGTGGCGAGGGAGAGGAGGGCGGTCTCGATCATGCGCCGGCAGCTTTCCCGGCCGATGGCGCGGTGCCAGGCGGCGGGTTTCTCCGGAAAGGCGTGGTGGAGGTTGGCCAGAACCAGGCGGCGGCGGCGCGGGAGGCCGAAAAAGAGGGCCTCGCCGAGGGAGGCGGACAGGGCGCGCAGAAGCGGTTCGGGGGTGTGGGCGAGGAGCCAGCCGAGAAATTTGAGGGAAAAAAGCAGCACGCGGACGGGAGAGCAGGATTTGGCGTTTGATTTTCGCCAGGAAAAACCATGAAACGTAACGCTCGTGCGGTTAAAAGCAGATTCTGCCCGACCACGCGACGTTTCCATGATCGAACTCCTCATTATCAAGCCCTCGTCGCTCGGCGACATTGTGCATGCCCTCCAGGTCGCCACCTCGCTGAAGGCGCAGGTCGACGGGCTGCGCATTTCGTGGGTGGTCCGGGAGATGTTTGCGCCGATCGTGCGGGCGTGCGAAGCGGTGGACCAGGTTTATGTCTTTGAGCGGGCGGCCGGCGCGAAGGGATTTCTGAAGCTGACGAAGGAAATTCGGAAAACGAAGTTCGACTATGTCTTCGATATGCAGGGCCTGTTGCGCACGGGCCTGATGACGTCGCGGGCGCTGGCGAAGAAAAAGGTGGGCCGCAGCGACGCGCGCGAGTGGTCGGGGATGTTTTATGACGAGCGGGTGCCGTTGCCGCCGGACGGCAAGGGAAGCCATGCCATCGATGTGTTGCTGCAGTTTTGTCCGGTGTTGGGCGCGAAGCCGGAATTGCGCGGCACCTTGAAATTTCGGGAGGTGGACAGTCTGAACCTGCGGTTTGCCGACGGGCGGGGCGGGGCGAAGCCGATCGTGATGTTTCCCGACAGCCGCCGGGCCGAAAAATCGTGGGGCGGGTTTAAACAGCTGACGGAAATGATCCTGCGCGAAGACAAGACGCGCAAAGTGGTCTGGGCGGGCAGCACCTACGTGCATGACCGGTCGGCCTATCCGCCGGCGCAGTTCTTCAATCTCACGGGCAACACGAGCCTCGTGTCGCTGCCGGCGCTGATCAAACGCGCGGACTGGGTGATCTCGAACGACAGCGGTCCGATGCACCTGGCGGCGGCGCTCGGCGTGAAAGTGCTGGGCATCTTCGGCCCGACGGACCCGCGGTTGTTCGGGCCGTATCCGCTCACCGCGCCGAGTCACGTGGTGGTGCAGGCGCCGGTGGGCGACCTGAAGCTGCTGTCGGCGAAAGACGTTTACTCGCGTTTCCTGAAGGCCCGGGCACGGTTCAAGTGATCCGCCCGCGCGCGGTGCCCGCCGGTCACCGCCCTTTCCTTTCCCCCAACTTTCCATGCTTGATCCCAAATTGATTCGCGAAACGCCGGACGCTGTGCGCGCGGCGATTGCCAAGAAACACCTCGAGGTCGACCTCGATGCCGTGCTCGCGATTGACGCGGCGTGGCGGACGTTGCTGCACGAGGTCGAGGCGCTGCGCGCGAAGCAGAAAGGCGCGAATGCGGAGATGGCCGCGCTGCCCAAGGGCTCGCCGGAATTTATCGCGAAGGTGGGCGAGATGAAGGCCGTGTCGGCGCAGGCGAAGGAGCGGGAACTCGCGCTGAAGGAGACCGAGGAAAAGTTCAAACAGGCCATGCTGTCGGTGCCCAATCTCCCGCACGCGAGCGTGCCGGAGGGGCGCACGCCGGAAGAAAACGTCGTCTATGCGACCCACGGCGAGGTGACGGCGGTGTCGCCGAGCGCGCTGCCGCATTGGGAGATTCCGGGCTTCGAAAAACTCTTCGACTTCGCGCGCGGGGCGAAGGTCACGGGCGCCGGATTTCCCTTTTATGTGGGCGACGGCGCGCGCATCGTGCGGGCGCTGCTGCACTTTTTTTTGGATGAGGACGCGAAGGCGGGTTACACGGAGGTGAATCCGCCGATTTTTGTGAACGCGGCGAGCGCGACGGCGACGGGGCAGTTGCCCGACAAGGAAGGGCAGATGTATGAGACGACGCCGGATCATCTCTACGCGGTGCCGACGGCCGAGGTGCCGCTGACGAATTTTTTCCGCGACGAGATTGTCGAGGAGTCGGCGCTGCCGATCTACCGCTGCGCCTACACGCCGTGTTTCCGCCGGGAGGCGGGCAGCTACGGCAAGGACGTGCGCGGGTTGAACCGCCTGCACCAGTTCGACAAAGTCGAGCTGTTGAAGTGGGTGCATCCGAGCACCAGTTACGACGAGCTCGACAAGCTTCGCCTCGATGCCGAGAGCCTGCTGCAAAAGCTGGGTCTGCCGTATCGGGTGCTGCTGATGTGCGGGGGCGACCTGGGCTTTTCCCAGTCGAAGAAGTACGATCTCGAAGTGTGGTCGGCCGGCCAGAAGCGCTGGCTGGAAGTGTCGAGCTGTTCGAACTTCGAGGCGTTTCAGGCGCGGCGGGCGCAGATCCGTTTCCGCTCGAAGGACACCGGCAAACCGGAACTCGTGCACACGATCAACGGGTCCGGGCTCGCAGTGCCGCGCGTACTCGCGGCGCTGTTGGAGAACAATCTGCAAGCCGACGGGCGCGTGAAGATTCCGGCCGCGCTCGTGCCGTATTTCGGCAAAGAGTATCTGACGTTCGCGTAAGCGCCGGGGCCGGAGAAAGACCGGCCCCACGCCCACTGCCATGAAACGACGCGCGATGGACTGGCCGGCGCGGGCGGAAGAGCTGGCGGCGGCGGTGCCGCGGGCGCAGTTGCACCCGGCGGTCGTCGCGTGGGCGGAGAAAAGTTCGCCGCGGGCGACCTGGGCGGTGGCGTTTTCGGGCGGGGCGGACTCGCTTGCGCTGGTGTTGTTGCTGTGGGCCCATTGGCCGGAGCGCCGGGCGCGGTTGCGGGTGTTGCATTTCAATCACCGGTTGCGCGGCCGGGCGGCGCGGACCGATGAAGCGTTTTGCACCGCGGTGGCGGCGGCGCTCGGGGTCCGCTTCGAGCGGGGCGAGTGGTCGGAGGCGCACCCCGGAGCGAGCGAAGCCGAGGCCCGGGCGGCGCGGATGGCGTTTTTCGACGGCCGGGGGCGGGCGCTCTGGCTCGGGCACCAGCAGGACGATATTGCGGAGACGATGTTGATGCGGTTGGCGCGCGGGAGCGGCACGGCCGGGCTGGCCGCCCCCCGGCCGGTGAGCGCGGTGGCGCGCGGCCGCGTGCACCTGCGGCCGTTGTTGACGCTGAAGAAGACCGGCCTGGTGGCGGCACTGCGGGCCGCGGGCATTCCGTGGCGCGAGGACCGGAGCAATGCGCGGGGCTCTTTTTTCCGGAACCGGGTGCGGCACGACGTGCTGCCGGCGTGGATGGCGGCGGCGCAGCGCGACGCGCTGGCGGGCGCGGCGCACGCCCGGGAATTGCTGGAGGAGGACGATGCGGCGCTGGAGGCGTGGCTCGACGGACTGCGGACGCTGCGCGCGGACGGGACCCTCGCGCTGCAGAGCCTGGCGGGCAAGCCGCGGGGCCTGGTGCGGCGGGCGCTGCACCGCTGGTTGCTGGCGCAGCCCCGGGCGGGGGCTTTGTCGCGACAGGGTTTCGAGGCGCTGCTCGCGGCGGTCGAGCGGGGCGAGCCGACCCGCCAGAGTCTCGGCCGCGAAGGTTTTGCGGTCCTGCGCGGCGGACGGCTGCGGTTCGAGCGGGCTGGAAAGCCGTCGCGGAGATTCCGACGGAGCGCCAATTGACTTATGCTGCGGGAACATCCACGTTCCGCCCTCACTCCATTCACGGAAATGTCCGAACCCGAAAATAAAAAGTCCCGCCGCGCCCTCAAGAATCTCCCGCCGGATCGCTTTCAGCCGAAGATGCTTATCTTCTGGCTGGTGCTGGTCGGTGCCGTGGTGGGGCTGCTGATGTGGTCGCCCAACATGAACACGGCGCCGGAGACGCTGACCATTCAGGAAGTCGTGGAACGGGCCGAAGCGAAAAACATCAACGACGCCGACCCGCGCAAATCCGCGGTGATCCGGCCGGATCCCAGCGGCGGGCGCGACTGGCACACGGTGACGGGGCAGAGCCGCAAGGACGAGGGCAGCCCGTGGAAGGACTTCCGGGCCGCCGGGCGCGTCACGGACGCCAGCATGGAGCGGCTGCAGAAATCGAAACTCTTCAGCGAACAGCCGACCACGACCCTGTTCGCGTCGATCGCGGCGCAGGTGATCCCGTTCGTGATTATCATCGGCCTGCTCTATTTTCTCTTTGTGCGGCAACTTCGCCAGGCCGGCCGGGGCGCGTTGAGCTTCGGCAAGAGCCGGGCCAAGCTGCTCACGCGGGATCGGGACAAGATCACGTTTGCGGATGTCGCGGGTTGCGACGAGGCCAAGGAAGAAGTTTCCGAGGTGGTCGAGTTTCTCAAGGATCCGAAGAAGTTCACCAAAATGGGCGGCCGGATTCCGAAGGGCATCTTGATGGTCGGCCCTCCCGGCACGGGCAAAACGCTCCTCGCCAAGGCGGTCGCCGGCGAAGCGGATGTCCCTTTCTTCAGCATCTCCGGTTCGGACTTCGTCGAGATGTTTGTCGGCGTCGGCGCGAGCCGCGTGCGCGACATGTTTGAGCAGGGCCGCAAGAGCGCGCCGTGCCTGATTTTCATCGATGAAATCGACGCGGTGGGGCGCCAACGCGGCGCCGGCCTCGGCGGCGGCAATGACGAGCGCGAACAAACGCTCAACTCGTTGCTCGTCGAGATGGACGGCTTCGATACGAACGAAGGCGTCATCATCATCGCGGCCACCAACCGGCCGGACGTGCTCGACAGCGCGTTGCTGCGCCCCGGCCGTTTCGACCGCCAGATTTATGTGGATCTGCCCGATCTCAACGGTCGCGAGCAAATTTTGCGGGTGCACGCCAAGCGCATCAGCCTCGCGGACACGGTCGAGCTGTCCGTCATTGCCCGCGGCACGCCCGGTCTGTCGGGGGCCGAACTGGCGAATCTGCTGAATGAGGCGGCGTTGCTCGCGGCCCGCCGCGGCAAGAAGAAGGTCGAGATGATCGACGTCGAAGACGCCCGCGAGAAGGTGCAATTCGGCCGCGAGCGCCGCCGGCTGATGGACGACGACGAGAAGAAACTCACGGCCTACCACGAAGCCGGGCACGCCTTGGTGCAGGCCTTGTTGGACGACGGCCATATGCCGGTGCACAAGGTCACCATCATTCCGCGCGGGCGCAGTCTCGGCAGCACGATGTTCATTCCCAAGAAGGATGTGCTGACGCAGGAGAAGAAGAAGCTCGAGATCCGGATCGCCACGGGCTGCGGCGGGCGCATCGCCGAAGAGGTCGTGTTGAACGATATTTCCAACGGCGCCTCCGGGGACATCCTGATGGTCACGAAGATTGCGCGCCACATGGTGTGCGACTGGGGCATGAGCCCGCTCGGCATGATCGCGTTTGGCGAGAGCAACGACACGGTGTTTCTTGGGCGCGAGATTACGCGCAGCCAGCCCTATTCGGAGGAGACGGCGCGCAAGATCGACGCCGAGGTCTTCCGGATCGTCGATCAACAGTATTTGCGCGCGAAAGAGCTGATCCTGTCGCACCGGGCGGCGTTGGACAAAATGGCCGAGGCGCTGCTGGAGCATGAGACGATCGAAGGCCGCCATGTGTTGGAGATTCTCCAATTCGGCG
>CAJAYO010000429.1 GCA_903948415.1 uncultured Opitutia bacterium
GAAAACGGACACGGAGGGATTCGAACTCTCCGTACTTGCCGGTGCCACCCGCATGCTGGACGCCGGAGCCATCGACGCCGTTTTGGTCGAGGCCGGACTCGTCCCCGGAGACCCTCGTTTCGTCCCGCTCACGTCGATTTCCGGAGTCCTGCAGCCCCACGGATTCATCCTCATCGGGATCTTTGATCAACACGGCTGGCGACACCGGCTCGGCGCCGAATTCTGCAACGCCCTTTTCGTGCGGTCGGCCCTGCTCCCGGCGTGACCCAAAACATCGCCTCAGCCATCACCGTTCGATGGCGCGATCGCGTCGCGGCCGCCTGGTGGCGCCGCCGTTGGCGGGGTTTCGTCACACTGCGCCGCCTCCTTCGCCCCGGTTCGTTCGGCGACTCCCTCCTCTTTCCGACCTCCTACGGATCAGTCTTTCAACTCGACCCCCTCGCCTACATCGACGGTCTCGTCGTTCGCGAGGGCTTCTATGAATCCGAAGTCCTCGACGCCCTCCGCGCCCGCCTCCGTCCCGGCTCCGTGCTCTGGGATATCGGCGCCAATTTCGGCCTCCATTCCACGACCCTTGCCCGTCTCGTGCCCGCCGCCACCGTCATCGCCTTCGAACCCAACCCCAGCGAGCACACCCGCCTCCTCCGCCACCGGACGTGGAACGCCCCCCACCTCATCACCTCCTCGCTCGCCCTTTCCGACACCAACGGCCTCCTCCCGCTCCACCTCGGTCCGGCTGGAAATTCCGGCATGACCACCCTCGCCCCGTGGTCGCAGGCCTCCTACTCCGGCACGGTGCTGGTCGCCGCCGCCACCGGCGACTCCCTCATCGCCGCCGGTTCCCTCCCGGCCCCGAACCTCCTCAAGCTCGACGTCGAAGGCCACGAACCCGCCGTCCTCCGGGGCCTCGCTACCGCGCTCGCCCACTCGCGCTGCGAACTCGTCGTCTTCGAAGACTCCCCGTCCGACGACTCCCCCTCCAAACACATCCTCCGCTCCGCGGGCTTTACGCTCCGCCCTCTCGTCCGTCACGAACAGTCCGCCCACGCCCTCGCGAACTTCGCGGCGGAAAAATCGCCCCACGCGTGATCTCGGTCATCGTCCCCACGCGCAACCCGCACCCCGCCCGCCTCCGCCGCACCCTCGCCGGCCTCTCCGCCCAGTCGCTCCCTCGCGGAGAGTGGGAACTCCTCGTCATCGACAACGCCAGTTCGCCCCCACTCTCGCCCGCCGCCGAGCCACTTCTCACCACCCTGCACGCCCGCCTCCTCGTCGAGCCCACCCCCGGCCTCACCCCCGCGCGATTGGCCGGCTTTCGCGCTGCGCGCGGCGAAATCCTCGTCCTCGTCGACGACGACAACGTCCTCGCTCCCACCTACCTCGCCTCCGTCGCGCAACGCTTCGCCGCCTTTCCTGCGCTCGCCGCCGCTGGCGGCCCCGTCGTCCCGGAGTGGGAAACACCGCCCCCGGCCTGGTCGCGTGAGTTCCACGGACTCCTCGCTCTGCGCGATCTCGGCCCGTCTCCAAAAATTGCCTACGGTGGTCCTGCCGCTCCTTGGCCCAACTTCGCCCCCGTCGGCGCCGGCCTCGCGATTCGCCGTCCGTCCGCCCTCGCCTACGCCGACGCCATCGCCACCGACCCGCGCCGCCACACCCTCGACCGCACCGGCACCAGCCTCGCTTCCGGTGGCGATAACGACCTCGTCTTCACGGCCCTTCACGCCGGTGGCGAGGTCGCCTATTTTCCGGAACTTCGTCTCACCCACCTGATCCCCGCCGGCCGCCTGGCCCCCGACTATCTCACCCGCCTTAACCGCGGCATCATGCGCACCTGGGTCCGGGTCCTCGCCCTCCACGGCCAGTGCCCCTGGCCCGCCATCGCCCCGGCGTCGGTTCCGTTCCGCGTCGCCCGGGCGTGGTTTCGCCAACGCGCCTGGCGCGGTCCCGCCGAGCGCATTCGTTGGGCCGGCGCCCGCGGGCAATTCGAAGGTCTCGCCGATTTGCACACCGGCCCACCCCGCCCCGGCGCATGAGCATCTCGCCTCCCGCCGCCCCCTGCCGCCCTCGGGCCGTCCGTGCCCTGCGTTTCGCCCGCAACCTCGTCCGCTGGGGTCTGCCGGCCCGCTCGCTCCTCTTCGGACCGCTCAGCCTCGGCGACGATCTCCTCTGCACCGCCGTGCTCCGCGAAGCGCGCCGTCGCGGCCAACCCTTCGCGATGATGACCGCCCGCCCGGAGCTTTTCGCCGGCAACGCGGATCCCGCACGCCTGCTCCCCGTCGACGACGATTACGTCGCCGGCCTCCGCCGCCTCGGCGCCCGCGTCGTCCAACCCTACTACGTCGGCTCCGATCCAGCCGACCCCCAACGGGACCGTCTTCCGACTCGCCCTATCATCGCCGAAATGTGCTTCCTCGCCGGTCTCCACGGCCAGGTGACCCTCCGGCCTTACCTCACGCTCACGGCCGCTGAACTCGCCGCCGGCCGCCGCTTCCCACTCCAAATCGCCATTCACAGCACCGGCCTCGCCGCCGCCATTCCCTACCCGGCCAAGGAATGGGGCCCCGACCGTTTCGCAGCGGTCGCCCGCCAACTCGGTTCTCACGCCAAGCTCATCCAACTCGGCTCCGCCTCCGACCCCGCGCTTCCCGTCGATCTCGATCTCCGCGGCCGCACTACTCTCCGCGAAGCCGCCGCCCTCCTCGCCGGCTCAACCGTCTTTGTTGGCTTGGAGGGCTTCCTCGCCCACCTCGCCCGCTCCGTTGATTGTCCCGGCGTGATCGTCATGGGTGGACGTGCCCCGGCGGAGATCTTTGGCTACAGCGCGAACCGCAATCTCACGGCCTTCCCCGCCTGCGCTCCCTGCGGTTTGCGCACCGGCTGCACCCATGAAATGCTCTGCATGACCGCGCTCTCACCCGCAACGGTCGCCACCGCCGCCCTGGCCACGCTCGCCCGACCACGCGAACCACTGCTTCCGGTCGGCACCTTCCATCTTCCGTAATCAACCGAGGCCACCCGCCATGCTCCGATCCTTCGCCCGCCGCTTTCGACCTCTTTTCGAACCTTCGGTCGCCCGCCTCCAATCCTGGGCCGCGCGGAAGCAATGCTCCGTTCAGGCCCTGATGGACATCGATGAGGCGAACCTTTGGTTTCCCCCCGACTTTCGCGACCGCTTTGGCGGCTTTCACCCGCCCGGCCAGATCAGGGACGTTCGCCGCGGCTTCTCCTTGGATCGCGTCCGTTCGGACATGCTCGTCTTGTTGCTCCGCGAAATCGTCGTCGGACAAATCCCCGGTGCCTTTGCTGAACTGGGTGTTCACCACGGGTGGTCCGCCCGCTTGATTCACCACTATTGTCCGGACCGTCGTTTCTATCTCTTGGATACGTTCGCGGGATTTGCGGCGGCCGATCTGAAGGCCGAATCGCTTGCCGTCGGTTTCAACGAGAAGCTCGCGTTTCAGGATACCAGCGTCGAGCGCGTGCGCCAAAATATCCAACCCATCGGCGACACCGTCGCCTTCGTGCCCGGCTGGTTTCCCGATTCTGCCACCCCCGCCATGCGTGACGATCGCTATGCGTTTGTGCATCTCGATGCCGACCTCGAAGCCCCGATCGCTGCCGGTCTGGCTTTTTTTTGGCCACGCTTGGCCCCGGGCGGAATGATGGTCGTCCACGACTACAACGCTTGGCCGGGCGCCCGCCTCGCCGTCGACGCCTTCCGCCAACAGCACTCTGTCCGCGCCGTTCCCATGCCGGACAAAGCCGGTTCCGTCGTCTTGCTAAAATGACTGCGCTTCGTGCCGGCGCAGCTTTCCCATGACCGCCCCTGACCTCTCCGTCATCATCCCGGTCTACAACCGCGGGGATGTCATCCGTTACACGCTCGAATCCGTTCGCCGCGCCACCGCCCATCTCACCGTCGAGACCATCGTGGTCGACGATGGCTCCACTCCCCCCACCGGGGAAACACTTAACCGCCTCGGCTACCCACCGACGCGTCTCATTCGGCAGGAAAACCGCGGCCTCCTCTTCGCCCGCCTCACCGGCCTCGCCGCCGCGACCGGCCGCCATGTACTCTTTCTCGATTCCGACGACCTCGTCACCGCCGACAAGCTCACGGCCCAGATCGCGGCGATGGATCGCGCCCAGGCCGACGTCAGCTACACCGACACCGCCCGCACCACGCTGGTCGGCGATTATGCGGCGCTCACGGTTGCGCCCGACACGTCGCTGGCCGCCACGTCCGACGCCGCCGAGTTCTTCATCAGCGTTCAACCTGCCCCGCACAGCCCGATTTTTCGGCGCACCTATCTCGACGAAATCGTGCGCACGGCGTTCTTCCCGCCCTCGCCGCTCTACAATCCTGTCGCGGAGATCTGGTTTTATCACAACGCCGCGCCCCGCCCCGGCCGCGTCGTTTACGTGCCCGGCCCGCGTGCGATCATCGGCCAGCATCCCGACGCGCGTCTCACCAACCACTGGGAACGCCTGGGCGTCGCCTCCCTGGCCGTCATGGAGGCCTTCGCGCGCACCAGCCCTGCGGATACGCCCGCCGTCCGGCGCACCCGTCAGCTGGTCGGTGAAAAAGCCTTCGGCTCCTGGCGCCGCCTCCCCCGCGGTTTCTCCCCCGAATTCGCCGAACGCACGCTCAATCTCTGGCGCCGCCTCGCCGACCACCGGCCCTCGCCCGCCCTCGGCGGCCGCCTCTTTCAGCCGCTGGCCCGCGTCCTCGGTCCCGTCGCCGCCGCCCGCCTCCTCCACCGGATCCAAGCCGGCCCTTACGCCGCCTGCCGCACGCTGAGCGACGCCGAGTTCGGGCGTCTCCTGGCCACTCTGCCCGCACCATGACCCCCGATTTCACCCCGCTGCCGGGAAACACCCGGGGCCGCGAACTCGCCCGTCGCCTCGGTCTCGGTCGTCTCGCCTACCTCGCCTGGCACCGTCCGCGCGCCGCCCTGACGCGTTCCCGGCGCGCCGGCGGGCCGTGGCACCAGTGGCTCGACCACCGGGGCGAGGCCGCGATGCGCCGCGCCGCCGCCCAGCTTCCCCCGCGCCCCGATACCCGCCGGGCCTCGGCCGAAGTCTGGTTTCTCACGGGCCGCCGCTTCTGGCACCAAACCGCCTTCTGTGCGTGGTCCCTGCTCCAATACGGCGGTGACAGCGTGCGCCCCGGCTTCATCGACGACGGCACTTTCGATGACACGCTGATTGCCGAGTCGCAGCGGTTGTTTCCCGGCTCGCTCGTCCGCCGGGCCCCCGAGTGCGAAGCGCTCCTCGACGCCGCGCTGCCCGTCGCGAGATTCCCCGCGCTCCGCGCCCAGCGCCGCACCTACCTTCACCTTCGCAAACTCACCGATGCTCACGTCGGCCATCACGGCTACCGCCTCATGCTCGATTCCGACATGCTCTTTTTCCGCCGGCCCGACGCCCTCCTCGCCTGGCTCGCCGCGCCCGACCGCCCCATCCATATGCTCGATGTTCACGACGCTTATGGCTATCCCGCCACCACGCTCGCCGCGCTGGCCGGCCGGGTTGTGCCCTCCTGCGTCAACGTCGGCGTCTGCGGTCTCGAGAGCGATCATCTCGACTGGCCGCGTCTCGAGTCCTGGACCGCCGAACTCCTCGCGCGCCACGGCACCAGCTACTACCTCGAACAGGCGCTCATCGCCCTCCTCCTCGCCGACACGCCGGCGCGCCGACTCCCCGCTCGCGACTACCGCCTGCTCCCCGACGAGGCCGAATGCCGCGCACCGACCGCTGCGCTGCACCACTACGTCGATCTTTCGAAACGCGGCTACTTCCGCCAGGCGTGGAAACACGTCCTCCATGCCGACCTCGCCCGCTGAGCCGGATAGCCGCCGGCTCGCGCAACACCGGGTCAGCGGAATCGACGGTCTTCGCGCCCTCGCCGCGTTGGCGGTGTTCTTCTGCCACCTGGCCGAGATGCCCGCCTCCACCCACGGCGCAATCTCCCAAGCGTGGCGCGCCGTCTGGCAACACGGTTACCTTGGCGTATCCCTCTTCTTTGTGATCAGCGGAGTCTGTATCGGTCGCACGTGGCTGGGCAGCGCCACGCCGGGCGAATTTTCCCTCCGGCGCTTGCGGCGCATTTTCCCGGCTTACTGGGGCAGCTTGGCCGTAATCTGCGCCCTCGCACTCGCCGTGAAACTCATCTTTGGGACCAACGATGTCGCCGTTTTGCCGGCATCTGGGGCCGCCCTTTTGGCCACGGTCAGTCTCGCCACCGCCCCGGTCAGCTCTTTCCCCCCGATGAGTGGGGTCTACTGGTCGCTGTCCTTCGAACTCGCCTTCTACGCGGTCATGACCGCCCTGCTGTTGGCCCCACCCGCCCGCCGCCCCGCCGCCCTGGCGCTCGCCCACGCCCTCCTCTGCCTGCTCGCCTGTCGTCCCGGCTGGTCCCGGATTCCGCTCGGTTTCTTTATCGAGCTCTGGCCCTTGTTTGGCACCGGCGCCGCCCTGGCCCTATGGCGGGACCATCGCCGCCTCGCCCTCGCCATGTTTCTCGCGTCCGCCGTTCCCGCCATCGCCGCCCTGCTCCAGCATCGTTTGGTCGCCGAGTGGACGACCGCGATCCTCGGCACCGGACTCTGCGCCGCTGCCCTGGGCGGTAAACTTGCATTTTGGCCCACCCCCCTCGTGGAACTCGGGAAAATCTCCTACTCTCTTTACCTCCTCCACGTGCCCATCGGCGGCTACTTCTATTTTCACGCCTTGGCCAACCGCGGTCCAACGGAGGGTTCCGAAATTCTCTGGCAGACCGCCGTCGTCGTCGTCACCGCGTTCGCCATCCGGCCGCTCTATCGGTGGCTCGAAATGCCGTTCCTGCGCCCCGCCGCCCGCGTGAACCCACCGCCCGCATGACCGACCGGCGCTCCGGCTCTCCGCAAGGCCCCGCACTCCCGGCGTTCTTTCACGACCTGCCGCCGACCCTGTTCGCCGCCGTCGCCCTGCACGTCGTCTTCACCCTCGTCACGTGGTTCGTGCCGCCGGCGATGAACTCCGACTCCGCCACGGGATTCTACGTCTGGGACAGTTGGCGCGCCGGCGCCCCCTGGAATCACATGATCGCCCCGGACAGTGCGGATATTTCTCGGGACACGTCGTTTTTCCAGGCGTGGTGGAGCCCCGGTCAGTATCTCGTCACCGCCCCTTGGCAACTGCTCGGGCTTTCCCTCGGTCACGCCATCGCCCTCGGCGGCGGAGTCGCCACCGCCCTCGCCTTGATCGGCTTCTATCGACTGTATCGGACCTTCGGATTCAGCGCCTCCGTCGCCGGCTGGGCCGTGCTCGCCGTCGCGTGCAACTGGACCCTCACCCGGACCTATGGCGATTACCTGGGCGGTGAGACCGCTCTCCTCGCCGTGCTCCCGTGGCTCGTGCTCGCCCTGCACCGGGTCTTCGCCGGCGGAACAAATTTCGCCTGGATCGCCGTGCCCGCCATCTTTTGGCTCGGCGCGATGGCCAAAAATTCCTTCGTGCCCGTGGCCGCCGGCCTCATCGCCGGTTTCCGCGGCCTAAGCGTGTGGGGAAGCCCTTGGCTGACCGCCGCCAAACTCGCCGAAATCGCCCGCTGGGCCGCCTGGTTCGGCCTTGGGTATTTGCTCTTCTGGGCCACCTACCTGCGGCTCGGCGTCGCTCCCGGTCTCGGCTTCGGCGGTCCCATCGATCCCGACTGGTGGATTTCGGCGCTGCGCGTCCTGGGCTTTCCGCTCTCCAGCATCTTCTCGCTGAGCAACGTCCTCGGGCGCGTTTTCCAGCACCCGTCGCACCCGCTCGTCGCGAGCGTCCATGCGCTGTGGCCGCTTTACTTGCTCATCGCCCTCGGCGGCACCGTCGTCCTCGTGCGCTTGCTCAAACAGGAATTCTCGCATCGTCCGGCCTGGGCTCGCCTCTTGGTCGGTGTCGTGGTCGCCAATCTCGCTTTTTACGGCTGCGTTCTCCTCTGGCGCTCGGCCGGCGGCTTGGAAGAACGCTTCTTCAAACCCGTCGGCTTTCTGCTCCTCCCGTCGCTTATCGCCACCCTGCACGACTCGCGCCCCCCCTGGCCGGGCAAACTCCTCTGCCTCCTCCTCGCCCTCTCGTCGGCCTACGGCGTGGGTTCCTTCGCCAATCGCGCCCACTACCTGACGCGGCTCGCCAACGAAGGCCGCCGCGGCACCACCCAAAACGTCCTCTCGCGCGAGGGTCTGAGCGTCCTTCACACGCTCGATACGACCCTGCCCCCTTCGTCGCTTATCGTGGTGCCGTCCCCCGAAATGACCCTCGAGCTTCAACGCGTGCGGCGCTTGTCGACCCACGCCGTCATGATGGACGCCGCCCAACTCGCCGCGGAACGCCGCGACGGCCGCGCCGAAAATCTCGTCGTGCTGGTCGACGAGCGGATGCTCGCCGCCGGTCAGGCCCGCGCCCTCCTCGACAGTTTCACCGACTATCCCCCGTCCGCCTGGACCGCGCATCGCTACGGCACTTGGATATTTTACCACCAAGGTCCGTTTGCCGCTTGGCCCGCCCCGACCGGCGTTCCGCAATGAGCCCCCTCGTCAGCATTCTCATCCCTTGCTACAACGCCGCCCCGTGGCTCGCAGCCACCCTCGCGTCCGCCCTGGCCCAAACCCATCCCCGCACCGAAATCATCGTCGTCGATGACGGCTCCTCCGACCACAGCGTCACCGTCGCCCGCACCTTCGCACCGCACGGCGTCCGGGTCGTCACGCAGCCCAACGCCGGCGCCAGCGCCGCCCGCAACCACGCCCTCCGCCTCGCCTGCGGGGACTTTATCCAATTCTTGGATGCCGACGATCTGCTGACCCCGGACAAGATCGCCGCCCAGGTCGCCCGCCTGGCCCGCTCCGCCCCCGACAGCATCGCCACCTGCCGCTGGGGTCGCTTTAGCACCGATCCCACCAACGCTATATTTGTCGATGACGCCGTGTTTCGCGATTTCGCCCCGCTCGACTACCTCCTCGCCCACACCGGCGCCGCCCGGATGATCCACCCCGCTGCTTGGCTCGTGCCCCGTCGCGTCGCCGACCGCGCCGGTCCCTGGGACGAGTCGCTCTCGCTCAACGACGACGGCGAATATTTTGCCCGCGTCGTCCTCGCGACCTCCGCGATCGTGTTTTCTCCCTCCGGCGCTTCGCTCTACCGCAGCAATCTCCCCGGCAGCCTCAGCCGCCAGCGCAGCCGCCGCGCCCTGGAATCCGTCTTCCGCTCGGTGGAGCTCATCACCGCCCACCTGCGGCAGGCGGAGGACTCACCCCGCACCCAGCGCGCGTTGGCCGACTACTGGCAGCGCCTCGCCTTTGAAATTTACCCGGAGGCCCCCGATCTTTGCCGGCGCGCCGAGGCCGAGAGCGCCCGACTCGGAGGCTCTTCCCTCCAACCTTCGATGGGACCGCGACAGCGTGCGCTCTCCCGCCTTCTCGGCTGGAAACTGGCCCGCCGCCTCGGTCTCATCCTTTCTCCATGACCCACTGCTCCTCCGCGTTTTCCCGCCAAGTCGCAGCCTACACCAATACCGCCGCCCACAACGATCGACTGTTCGCCGAGTGTGCCGCGGCCACGGCGGCCCATCCTCTGCTCGCCCGGCACCGCGCTCACGTCGAGCGTCACCAACTCGGCTACGGCGACCCCGCCTTCCACGCTATGTGGCTCAACCTCCTCGAAGCGGCTCACCTCCGTTTCGGCCACGTCGAGGCGCTCGAGATCGGCGTCTTCAAGGGGCAGGTTATCTCCCTCTGGGCGCTTCTCGCACGCCATCACGCCTGGGACCTGCGGATTCACGCCGTCAGTCCCCTTGCCGGAAAACCCATGCCTCCGCAGGGCCTCTGGCGCTCGTTGCGCTATCGTCTCAGCTCCCGTTTCCGCGAGCAAGTCGCCGTCGGCAATTTCCATCCCGAGGAGAACTATGCGGAACTGCTCCACGCTCATTTCGCGGCGCACGACCTCTCCTTCGACGCGGTTCGCCTCGTCCGCGGTTATTCCACCGATCCGGCCGTCCTCGCCGCCCTCGCTCAGGATCGCTTCCACCTCGTCTACATCGATGGCGACCACACCTACGCCGGGGCCCTCGCCGACATCGAAAACTTCGCTCCCAAAGTCGTCCCCGGCGGCTGGCTTGTCATGGACGACGCCGCTTACCATCACCCTGGCTCCACTTTTTGGAAAGGCTTTGAACCCGTCGCTCGCGCCACGCTTCGCCTCCCCGAACTCGGTTTCGTCAATGTGATTAACATCGGTCACAACTGCGTCTTTCAACGCGGCGAGTAGCAAGCCATGCCGCCCGTCCGCATCTTCCTCTGCACTTACCGCCGTCCCCGGCTGCTTCGTCGCGCACTGGCCGGTTTACTCGCTCAAACGCATTCCGACTGGATCTGTGAACTTCACAACGACGCCCCCGGCGACCCTTCCCCTCGCACCGTCATGGACGAACTCGCCCCTCACGATCCGCGCTTCGTCTATCACGATCATACCCACAACTGGGGTGCCCTCGCGACCTTTGGCCACGCCTACACCGGCGGCCCCGAACCCTTCGCGAGCCTCCTGGAGGACGACAACTGGTGGGAGCCCGATTTTCTCGCCGCCTCGCTCCGCGCCCTCGCGCTCCATCCCTCCGCCTCGCTCGTCTGGGCCAATATGAAAATATGGCAGGAGCAACCCGACAGCCAGTGGATCGACACCGGCCGCACCATCTGGTCACCTTCGCCCGGCGCGTCCGTCTCGCCGCTCCTCGCGTTTTCGGCCCCCGAACTCCTTCAAGCCTTCGACGCCTTGCATTCGCAGGGCGCGATGGTTTTCCGCCCCGAGCGCTTTCGCCCTGCTCCGCTTCCCACCTCGCTCCCCCTTGCGATCATCGAACCGGCCCGCGAGCGAGCCGCCCTCGGCCCCCTCCTCTTCCTCACCACGCCCCTCGCCCACTTCGCGCGCACGCTCGGCACCGCCCGCGATGCCGATCCGGCCCGCTGGCTCCAAGCCAAACTGCTCGTCGCCGCGTCGTTCCTCCAGAACGTATCCGTCCCGCCCGCCGCCTACGCCGCGATGTGGGCGCAGCGCCGCGCCCAGCGCCCCCGCGATACCGGGCTTTTTTTCTGCCTCGCCCTCGCCTTGCGCGATCGAAGCCTGCTCCGCCCCGCACAGTGGGGCGACTGGATCCATTTTATCCTCAGCGCCGTTCGCCACCCGCGTCGCCTCGCGCGCGGACTGAGCTTTCGTCGCGATCAGCCCGAAGTCTGGGCGTGGTTCGTCGCACAAACCCGCTCCCTCAGCTCACCCGTCGCCAGCGCCACGGTCCTGTCCAAACAAATTCCCTCGTGAGCGCGGCCCGCATTCTCATCGTCACCAACGGCCATCTCTGCCGGAACCCGCGGCCCCTGAAGGAGGCCGTCACTCTCGGCCGCGCGGGTTACGATGTCACGGTCCTCACCGTGCGCCATCACGCCCCCTCCGAGCCCGCCGACCGCGCCCTCCTCAGCGATGCACCTTTCCGCCGCGAGGTCGTCGAGTTGCTCCCCGGCGCCGGCCCCGCCTCCTTTCGGCGCCGCCTGGTTCTCCGGCTCGCCCGCGACGCTGCGACCCGCCTTGGTTGGAAAACCATTCATGCCCTCGGTCCGGCCGCCGCCCTCCTGCGACGCGCCCAATCGTTGCCCGCCGATCTCACCCTTGTTCATAACGAAGTTCCCCACTGGGTTGGCACCCGCCTCCTCCCTTCCGGTCGCCGTGTCGCCGCCGATATCGAGGACTGGCATTCGGAAGATCTCCTGCCCGACGCCCGCGCCGGCCGCCCGCTGGCCCTCCTGCGGGCGACCGAGCGTACGCTCCTTCACCGCGCCGCCTACACGAGCACGACTTCGCAGGCCCTCGCCGAAGCTCTGCATACCCGCTACGGCGGCCGGCGACCACGCGTCCTTTCCAATTCGTTTCCGCTGCAACCCGATCCACGCACCGGCCCCTGTGGCGAACCTCCGGTCTTTTTTTGGTTCTCCCAAACCCTCGGCCCGGGCCGCGGCCTGGAAGCCTTTCTCGCCGCATGGAACCGCACCCGTCACCCCAGTCGCGTGGTTTTCCTCGGTGCACCGCCTTCGAATTATCTCCCCCGGTTACTCCAACCGCTCGCTCCCGCGCACCGCTCCGCCATTTCGTTTCTTCCGCTCGTTGCGCCGGACGCCCTGCCCGCGTTGATCGCCCGCCACGACATCGGTCTCGCTCTGGAACAAGCGGACATTCTCAGTCGCGACCTCACCATCACGAACAAAATTCTCCAATACCTCAACGCCGGTCTCGCCGTCGTCGCCTCCCCCACCGCCGGTCAACGCGAGGTGCTCGCCCGTGCACCCGACGCTGGCCTCCTTTTGAATTTCGCCGACTCCGCCGTCGCCGCTTCTCATCTCGATGCTCTCCTCGCCGACCGCGGCGCTCTCGCTCGTCGCCAAGCCGCCGCCCGCCGCGCCGCCGAGGAATGCTATTCCTGGGAGCGCGAGGCGCCCGTGCTCCTCGCTGCCGTCGCCGCCGCGCTGGGGGCCGCTCCGCGATGAGCGCTGCGCCGCTCCGCCGCGTGCTGATCGTCAGCCCGCATTTCCCCCCCATCAACGCGCCCGACCTGCAGCGCGTCCGCATGAGCCTGCCGCACTATCGGGCCTGCGGGTGGGAACCGATCGTGCTCTGCGTCGGCGACGCGTGGCAGGACGGCGTCCGCGAGCCCGGACTCGCCGACACCCTTCCACCCGACATCCGGATCGTGCGCGTGCCGGCGCTGCCCCGCCGCTGGACCCGCCTGCTCGGCGTCGGCAACCTCGGCCTCCGCTGCTGGCTCCATTTTCTGTTCGCCGGCGCCCGCCTGCTTCGCCGCGAAAAAATCGACCTCGTGTTCTTTTCCACCACCCAGTTCGTCACGTTCCCGCTCGGCCGCATCTGGCGATGCTTGTTCGGCACCCCCTACGTGTTCGACCTGCAGGATCCTTGGCGGACCGATTACTACGAACGCCCCGGTTCGCGCCGCCCCCCCGGAGGTTGGAAATACCAGTTCGCCCGCCTCAACGCCTGGCTGCTCGAAGGCTGGTCGTTTCGTCGCGTCGCGGCGGTGATCAGCGTTTCCCCCGGTTACATTTCGGCTTTGTCCGCGCGCTACCCCCATGTCGCGGCGCTACCTTCCGCCGTCATTGGTTTCGGCACCAGCCGCCAGGATCTCGACCAAGCCGTCGCCGCGATTCCAGCCACGGGTCAATTCTCCCGCGCGGCCGGCGAACTCCATGTTCTTTACACCGGCGCCTCCGGCCCGGTCACCCCCCATGCGCTCACCGTGCTCTTCGAAGGCTTAAAGCGCTACCGCACGCGTCGCCCGGACCGCGCCCTCCGGCTCCGCTTCCACTTTCTCGGCACCAGCTACGTGGCCCCGGGCCAGGGCCAGAATTCCGTCATGCCCGTCGCCCAAGCCTGCGGTGTGGGCGAGCAAGTGTTCGAAGTTCCCCATCGCCTCGGCCACTTGGAGTGCCTGCGTCTCCAAACCGAAGCGGACATTCTGCTGCTGCCCGGCTCCAGCGATCTGGCCTACTCACCTTCAAAAATCTATCCCTATTATTTGAGCGGCCGTCCCATTCTGGGTCTCGTCTTCAAGGGCAGCGTGCTGGAGCGCCTCCTCGACGAACTCTCCTGCGCCTTCCTCGTGCGCTTCGGTGCCGACGAGCCCAAAGACGCCGCGCACGAACAAATCGGCCTGTTTTTCGATCTCGCTTTCGACGGATTTCCGCCGGGCTCCCTGCCCCGGCGCAACGACGCGTATTTTAATGCCCACTACCTCGCCGAGACGCTCACGCAGCGGCAATGCGAGCTGTTCGATCGCGCGCTCGCCCCCCCATCGTGAAATTCCCCCGCCCGCTCCTCCTGCTCGGAATCGGTCTGGCCCTCGGTTTGGTCGCGGGCGTTTGGATTCAGCACCGCTGGCCGCTCGGCCGCGTGCGCGACGAACTCTCCGTCAACCACCAGCGTGCGCCGCTCGCCCCCGCCGACCTCGCTCGGCTCCCCCCGGAGCGCCGTCTCGTCCTCGTCTGCGTCGGCCAGTCCAACGCCGCCAACTACGGCGAGCCGCGCGCCGCCGCCGGCGCGAACGTTTACGCCTTCGCTGATGACCAAATCTTCACCGCCATCGACCCGCTCCCCGGCGGCGACGGCTACGGCGGTTCGGTCTGGACGCGCCTCGGCGCCAAACTCGCCCTTTCGACCAAGGCCGATGCCATCGTGTTTGCCGTCGTCGCCGAAGGCTCGACCCGCGTCGCCGACTGGGCGCCCGGCGGCCGCTGCCATGAGCGCCTTGTCCGCACGTTGCACCAACTGCGCTCCGCGGGTCTGCCCGCGGATTTTGTCCTCTGGCAACAGGGTGAACAAGAAGGACGCGGCGCGGCGGTTTCCGGCCACGATTATGCCCGTGACTTGGCTGCCGTCCACCACACCACCCGCCAATTTTTTCCCGCCGCCACTTTTCTCGTCGCCCAATCCACCTTCGGCGCCGGCACGGCGCTCAACGAACAGGTGCGTCTCGCCCAGGCCGCCGCCGGCCGCCAGCCCGGCGCCGGCGTCGGGCCGGACGTCGACCGACTCGGCGAGGCTTATCGGCGCGACGGCATTCACTTCAACGCCCGCGGTCTCAGCGCTGCCGCTGATCTGTGGTTTGACGCCCTCCGAGTCCCGTTGGCCCGGCGTGCGTCGCCCACCCCGTCCCCATGAGCCCCGATCGCAGCGGCCCGCTCGACGGTCTCCGCGGTATGGCCATCCTCCTCGTGCTCGCCGGACATATTGCGCAAAACTACTCCCCGTTGGATGAAACCGCCCGGCGTTGGCTGACCGCTTTCGCGAATGCCGGGGCCGGCGTCCGGCTTTTTTTCGTGCTGAGCGGCTACCTCATTACCAGCCTGCTGCTCAAAGAACTGGCGTCCACCGGGCGGATCTCCCTTTGGCAATTTTACCGCCGCCGCGCCCTGCGGATCTTCCCCGCTTTCTATGTCTACTTGGTCGTTCTCGTGGTCCTCAGCCTCTGGATCCCGCTTGGCCTCACCGCGCACACCCTCGGGGCCGCCGGAACCTTCACTTGGAACTACGCCTTCCTCTGGATTGATCCGCCTCCGGGAGGTTGGTGGCATGTCGGTCACCTGTGGACGTTGGCCCTTGAGCAACAGTTTTACCTCTTGTGGCCGCTTGCCCTCGTCGCCGGAGGCCTGCGCCGTGGTCCGTGGATCGCGGTGGCGCTGATGCTCTGGTGTCCGCTCGCTCGCGTGGGGACCTACTGGCTGTTCCCCGACCAGCGCGGTTACCTTGGCTCCATGCTCCACACCGGAGTCGATTCGCTCATGGCCGGATGTATCACCGCGTTTCTCGTTCGTTCCGCCGCGGCGCAGGCCCACCTGTCCCGTCACGGCGTCGCCGGCATGGTGCTGGGCGTCGGCTGGCTGCTGGGACTGTCCCCGTTGATCGGCGAACTCATCCACGGCTTTCCTTCCGTGTGTGGCTATACCTTGGACGCGCTCGCCGGGGCGTGGATCGTCGCCTGTGCCCATCTCGTCCCGGGCCCGCGGTTGCGCCGCTGGCTCGGTCGCGGCACCCTGCCCATGATCGGCGTCATCTCTTACAGCCTTTACCTCTGGCAGCAGCTGTTTCTGTCCCCCACCGGATGGCTGGCCACCGGTCACGTGATCGGACCGCTGCTGGGAGCCTTCGCCGCCGCCACCCTGTCGTATTTCTGCGTCGAGCGCCCGCTGCTCCGCCTCGCGGGACCCTCGCGTCCGACCACGCCGTGCCTCACCACGCCTTAGACTGAATCCATGCGTGCCGCCAAGCTCACCCTCGACCGCTACGCCGAAATCGGCACGCTTGCGCAAAGCGTCCGCACCCTGCTGACCCGTTGGTTTTGGCCGCTCGCACTCTGCCTGGGTATGGTCACAGCCGCTCTCTTCCTGCGCGGGCAGCCCGGCTCGATCGCCTTCGCCCTGATTTCGCTCGGCAGCCTGATCGTGTTGGGCGTCTGGCGGGGGTCGGGCGAGGGACTCCCCATTCTCCCGATGCTCGCGGTGCAGACCTTGATCGCCTATGGGTTGCCGATCCTCCTGAGCAATGAAACCATCGTCCGCTTCAGTGAATCCGATATGACGAAAGCGGGTTTGGAGGTGCTGTTTTACTGTGGCGCCATGGCGGTCGGGTGGAGCATCGGCATGATGCAGATCGCCACATCGTCCCGGACTTGTTACGCGCTCCAAGGCTTCGAAGAGAAAAGCATGGCCAAAGTCGGGCGCCTCGGTGTTTCCCTCTTGGTCGCCGGCGCCTCCGTTGAACTCTTACGAAGTCTGCACCTCCTCGATTTTATCTTGGCCCTGCTGCCGCCCGGGTCGAACTCCATCATTAACGTCCTGCTCTCCGCCGTCAGCGCCTGCGGATTCTTTCTCTCCTCCATGCTGGTCGGCAAGGGATTGCTCGGCCCGACCGCCCGCCTGGTCTTATGGTCGGTACTAGCCTTCCAGTGCTACGTCAGCGCCTCTGGTTTTCTACTTTCCAGCACCATGACCATGATTTTCTCGGTGCTGATCGGTCTCTTCTGGGGCAGCGGTCGCGTGCCGTGGCGATTCATCATCGTCGTGCTGGCGGTGCTCTCGTTCCTCAATCTCGGGAAATTCACCATGCGCGAGCGTTACTGGAAACAGGACGACGCGCAGGGCGTCCCGCAGTTCACGCTCGCCGAAATGCCCGGCCACTATGCCGAGTGGATTGAAGCCAGCGTGGATGCGATCAACGCCGAAAGCGCCAACGCGAGGAATGTGTTCGCGGGACAGGAAAAAAAGGCCGAAGGCCAGAGCATGGCGGATCGCGTCAACAACCTCCAGAACCTCCTCTTCGTGATTGATGCGATGGGACCGGGGCAGATCAAGCCGTTGGGCGGCGCCACCTACAGCCTGATTCCTCCCTTGTTGGTTCCGCGCATTCTCTGGTCCGAGAAACCCCGCACCCACGAGGGCCAGATTTTACTGAACGTTCATTTCGGCCGCCAAGATTTGCAGTCGACGATGAAGACCTTCATCGCCTGGGGCCTCCTCCCCGAGGCCTACGGCAACTTCGGGCCGATCGCCGGGGCGATCATCGTGGGCGCTTGCATCGGCCTTTTCTTCGCGTGGATCGAGAAACTCGTCGCGCGAAAACTTCTGCTCTCAATGGAGGGTTTCCTTTCCTTCACCCTGTTTCTGGGTATGGCCAACTCGTTCGAGATGGTCGCCAGCGTCTTGATCACCTCGATCTTTCAGTCGCTCTTCCCGGTCATCCTCGCCAGCAAGCCTTTCGTGGAATGGGTCACACCCAAGCTGCCCTCCGAAACATGATGCCCGTTTCGCCTCGCTCTGCGCCGGTGCCTCGTCCGCGCAGACTCGCCGTCGTCCTCTCCCACCCGACCCAATACTACAGCCCGTGGTTCGCTTGGCTCGCCGCGCATGCCCCGCTCGACCTCCGCGTCTTTTACCTCTGGGACTTCGGCGTCACCGCCCAACGCGACCCCCAGTTTGGCACCACCGTCACCTGGGACGTCGACCTCCTCTCAGGCTACCCCCACGAATTCGTGCCCAACCGTTCTGCCGAACCCGGTACGCACCGTTTTTCAGGCCTCGTCAATCCCACTCTCCCGGACCGCTTGGCCGCCTGGCAACCCGACGCCCTCCTCCTGTTCGGCTACAACTACGCCTCCCACCTGCGCACCCTCTGGTGGGCGCGGACCCGGCGAGTGCCACTCATTTTTCGCGGCGATTCCCATTTTCTCGGCCGGTCGGCCCCCGGCCCGCTGAAACTCCTGCTGCTCCGGTTCCTCTACCGCCAGTTCGCCGCCGTCACCTTCGTCGGCCAGGCCAACCGCGACTATTTCATCCGGCTCGGCGTGCCACCGTCGCGTCTCCATTTCGCCCCGCATTCGGTCGATGCCACGCGTTTCGATCCCTCGCGCATCGACCAGGTCGAGGCCGCCGCCCGGCTCCGCCACCGCCTCGGCCTCGCGCCCGAAACCCGGGTCGTCCTCTTTGCCGGCAAACTCGTCGCCGCCAAACAACCGGGCGCGCTCCTCACGGCCTACCTCGCCACCCCCCGCTCCGGCACAGCGCTCGTCTTTGTCGGCGAAGGCGACGAAAAAGCCGCGTTGCAGGCGCAGGCCTCCGGCGCCCCGGATGTGCATTTCCTCCCGTTCGCCAATCAGAGCGAAATGCCCTCCCGCTATCTCCTCGCGGATCTGTTCGTGCTTCCTTCCCGCGGCCTCTACGAAACATGGGGCTTGGCCGTCAATGAGGCCATGCACCTGGGCGTGCCAGCCCTCGTCAGCGACCTCGTCGGCTGCCAACGCGACCTCGTCTCCCACGGCGAAACCGGCTGGGTCTTTGCGGCGGACGATCCCGCGGCGTTGGCAAAGGGCCTCGCATCCGCCTTGTCCGACCTGGCTGTAACGGAGACCCGCGACCGCATCCGCCGTGCGGTGCTGGACCGCATCGCCGGTTACACGTACGCCCGGACCACCGCCGGCCTGCTCGAC
>CAJAYO010000430.1 GCA_903948415.1 uncultured Opitutia bacterium
ACCGCGGGCATCAGCAAGGCCACCATTCTCATCAAGGGGGAAAATGCCTACGGCTACGCCAAGGCCGAGCGCGGCGTGCACCGTCTCGTCCGTATCAGCCCCTTCGATTCCAACAAGCGCCGGCACACGTCGTTTTGCGCGGTCGATGTGGTCGCGGAAATCACCGACGACATCGTGATCGAAATTCCCGAGGGTGAGATCCGCACCGATGTTTACCGCTCCTCCGGCAAGGGCGGGCAGGGCGTCAATACCACGGACTCTGCCGTGCGCCTCACGCACATCCCGTCGGGGATCGTGGTCGTCTGCCAAAACGAACGTTCGCAGATCAAGAACAAGGCCACCGCCCTGAACGTCCTCAAGGCCCGCCTCTACGAAAAGAAGCAGGACGAGCAGCGCGCCGAGATGGACAAATTTTACGGCGAAAAGGGCGAGATCGGCTTCGGTGCGCAGATCCGCAGCTATGTCCTCCAGCCCTACCAGATGGTGAAGGATCTCCGCACCGGAATCAGCACGAGCGACACCCAGGGCGTCCTCGACGGCGATCTCGACCGTTTCATCAACGCCTGGCTTCGCGCGGGTTGCCCGCGTCACCGCAACAAGGATATCCAGATGGAGGAGTGATCGACCGTGGCCGTGCCCCGTGCTCGCAATCGTCCGGGTCCGTTTGAGTTGGAGCACGAGAACGACTAGGAGAACGGGCCCGCTTTCGCACCATGTCCCACCTGTCCTACGAACACATCCGCTCCACGCTCGCCGCGCAGCCATTGTTCGAGGACAAGACGTGGCAGCTCTCCCCCGTGGCGTGGCCGCTGACGCCCGACCAGCACGCGCAGCTCGAGGCCATCGGGAGCGCCTGTCTGGAGTTTCACCAGGCGTTGGAGACGCTCTATCTGCGGTCCGTGGCCGGAAAAAATCTGCTCCGCAACAAGCCGCTCCTCGCGCCGTGGGTGGCCGATTACCTCGACCGCGGCAAGCCGCCCGCCCTCGTTGCGCACGCCCGTGATCCGAAAAACCGCGGGGCGTTCCCGACCGTGCTGCGGCCGGATCTGTTGCTGACCGACGAGGGTTTTGTGCTGACCGAGCTCGATTCCGTGCCCGGGGGCATCGGGCTCACGGCGTTCTTGAACCGCCTCTACGGCGGCGCGACGGATCGCGCCGTGCTCGGCCACGGCGACGCGATGATCCGGAATTTTCACGCCTCGCTCGCGGCGCTGCGCCCCGGGTTGCCGAATCCCCTCATCGCCCTGATTGTGAGCGACGAGGCCGCGACCTACCGGCCCGAGATGGAGTGGCTGGCCCACGAGCTGCAACGGCTCGGCAAACGCGTGTTTTGTCTGAAGCCCGAGGCGATTTTTCCCCTCGAAAATTCCCTCTACTACGATTCCGACGGCAACCCGGAGAAGATCGACGTGCTCTACCGGTTCTTCGAGCTCTTCGATCTCGAAAACATCCGCACCAAGAAATTTATTTTCGAATCCTGGGAAGCCGGGGAAGTCGCGATCGCCCCGCCGATGCGGCCGTTCCAGGAGGAAAAACTCACGCTTGCGCTCTTCCACCATCACCTCCTGCAGGACTACTGGGCCGAGGCCGTGAGCGGACGGGCGCTCAAACTGCTGCGCGCGCTCATCCCGCCGTCCTGGATCATCGACCCCGCCCCGCTGCCGCCGGGCGCCGTGCTCGACGGTCCGCGCGTCGGGGGCCGGTCGCTCAACGACTGGCGCGACCTCGCGGGTGCGTCGCAGAAGGAACGCGACCTCATCATCAAGATCAGCGGCTACCACGAGACGGCGTGGGGCGCGCGCAGCGTGGTGCTCGGCAGCGATTGCTCGCGCGAGGAGTGGCAGGCGGGCGTCGAACACGCCGTCGCGCTCGCTCCGGCCAACCTGCATTTGCTCCAAGCCTACAAAAAGCCCCGCCGCATCGAGCATCCGCTCTACGCGCCGGGCGCCGACACCCCGGTGGCGGCGGTGGCGAAGGCCGGCCGGCTGCGCCTCTGCCCCTACTATTTTCTGATTGACGGTCGCGCGCAGCTCTCGGGCGCGCTCGCGACGTTTTGCCCGCCGGACAAGAAAATCATCCACGGGATGACGGACGCGGCCCTGCTGCCGTGCCGCGTGGTCTCCGCCGGCTGAACGGTCCCGGCGACCGCGCGGGGCAGCGGCCGGGCAAGCGGCGTATTTTCTTTGCGTCATCCCGCTTGCTCCCCTGTAGGGTTTTGTCCTTAACGGAGACTGTGCGTAAATCCGTCGCGCCATCCGCGAATTTCACTCTCACCCTCAAGCAGCGTGCGCTGCTCGCCGCTGCGCTGGTCGCGCTCGGTCCGGCGGTCTGGCCGGTGCGCGCGCAGGCGGATCTGAGCGCGGTGCGCACCCGGGCCGAACAGGGCGATCCGGAGGCGCTCAACAGCCTGGCGAACGCTTACGCCAACGGCCAGGGCGTGAAGCAAAACATCGAGGAAGCCAACCGGCTCTACGAGCAGGCGGCCGAGCGCGGCTTCGCCCCGGCGCTGTTCAATCTTGGCATGATGCACGAGCTGGGGCGCGGGGTGAAGGCCGACCTCCCGGCCGCGTTTCGCTTTTATCTCAAGGCTGCCGAAAAGGGCTTCGCCCCCGCCCAGTTCAACGTGGGCAACATGTATGCCGGCGGGCTCGGCGTGAAACAGGATTTGTTTGAGGCTGCGCTATGGCTCTATCAGGCCGCGGAGCGCGGCGTTCCCGAGGGCCAGTACAATCTCGCCCTGGCCTACGAACTGGGCCGGGGTCTGGCCAAGGACGAAGTGGCGGCGCAAAAGTGGTATCGCGCCGCCTCGGACCAGGGCTACGCGCGCGCCTCTTACAACCTCGCGCTGATGCTCGAGGAGGGCCGCGGTTCCGCTGCCAACCCCTCGGCGGCCATGGATTTCTACCGCGCCGCCGCGCTGCAAAACTACGCCCCGGCGCAGAACAATCTGGGCATCCTTCTCGCCGAAGGCCGCGGCGGCCCGGCCGATCTGCCCCAGGCCTATGCCTGGCTTGCCATCGCCGTGGAAAACGGGGCGAAGCCCACCGGTCGCGACATTGTCGCCCAGCAACTCACCTCGTCGCAACTCGCCGATGCCAACGTCGCCGTCGCGAAATTGCGGGTGCAACTCGGCGCGCGCGCCGCGGCGCCCGTCGCGCCGGCCTTGGCCGGTTCCGCCGCAACGGGTCCGGCGACGCCCGGGGGGCGCCCGACGGCGCCTGCCGCCGCCGGCGACTCCGGTCTCAATGCCCGGCTCGCGGCGGCGCAGTCCGACCTCGCCAATCTCCAGGCCGAACACACGCGCCTCACCGCCGCCGCGCAGGGTCTGACACGTGACAAAACCGCACTGGAACAGCGCCTCGCCGCCACGGAGGCCGACGCGCCCCGGGCCAAGCTCGCGCAGGAACTCGCGGCCCTGCAGGCCGCGCTGGCCGACACCCGTGCCGCCGCCGCACGCCTCGCCGAAGAAAACCAGCGCTTGAAATCCGCGCCGGTTCCCGCGCCCGCCGCGCCGTCGGCCGACCTCGCCGCCAAACTCGAAAAAGCCCAGGACGATCTCAACGACGTCCGCACCGACAACGCCCGCCTCACGGCCGCCGTCGAAACCGCGCAACGTGAACGCGCGAATTTCGACCAGCGCCTCGCCGCCTCCGCGCAACTGCTCGAGCGCGAGCGGGCCGCCCTCCAGCTCCGCATCGCCGCCGCCGAAACCGCGGCGCGCACCGCCGCTGCAAACGCCCCCGCCGCCCCCGCCCAGTCGCCCGCGCCCGATCCCGCCGTCGCGACACTGCGGGCGCAGCTCGAACAACTCACGCGCGACACCGCCGCGCTCCGCACGGAAAAAACCCAGTCGGAAGCCCAGCTCGCCGACCTCGCCGCCCAGCTGAAGGCGGCCCGGGACCGCGCCGCTTCCTCCGCCACCGCCAGCCAGCCGGCGTCCACGGGGCCGGCGGCGCCGCTGTCGCCGGCCGACGAAAACCGGTTGGCGAAACTGGCCTCCGACAACGTGCGTCTCAATGACGAGGTCCGCCGGTCGACGATTCAGCTCTCGACGCTCAACCGCCAATTGCGCACGGCGCAGGAAAAACTCAAGGCGGGCGAGACTCCGGCCGCGCTGGCCGCGCCCGGAGGCGACGCCGCGAAACTCGCTGCCCTCACCCGTCAGCTCGAAGAGCTTCAGGCCGGGAACCAGAAACTCGCCGACGACAACCGCCGGCTTGCGGCCGCGGCGGTGCCGGCTCCGGCCGCGGCCGAATCCGCGCGCCTGAGCGCCCAACTCACCGCGGTCCAAAGCGAACTCGCCACGCTGCGGA
>CAJAYO010000431.1 GCA_903948415.1 uncultured Opitutia bacterium
GGGGTTTGGGCGCGTCGAGATCGCGTTGCGGGAGGAGTCGCGGGGATTCATCCGCGAGTGGACGGACGATGCGACGGCCGGTGAATTTGTCGTGAGTGCGCTCATCACGGCGTATAAGCCTGGGGCCGCATGAAACGCGACGCCGCCGTCACCCTCGAAGCCGCGACGGCGGCGGACGTGCCCGCCCTCGCGGCGCTGCTGCGGGAGGCGGGCCTGCCGGACGGGGATTTTTCGCCGCACCTCGGGCGCTTTCTCGTGGCGCGGGATTTGGCCGGGGGCATCGCGGGAGCGGTGGGCGCGGAGGTCGCGCAGGGTGGGGGCGAAGACGCGCTGCTGCGTTCGCTGGTGGTGGTGCCGGCGCGGCGGGGGGCGGGGCTCGGCGGACGGTTGGTCGACGAACTGGAGCGGCGGGCCGCGGGATGGGGCGTGCGGCGGTGGTGGCTGCTCACGACGACGGCCGAGGCGTTTTTCGCCGCGCGGGGTTTTCGGGTGGTGGAGCGGTCTGCGGCCCCGGAGACGATGCGGGCGACGGGGCAGTTTTCCGGCGGCTGCGGCCGCACGGCCGTGTGCATGACGCGGGAGCGGGGCGGAGGTGCGACATGAGTGCGGGCGAGATCGAGGCGGCGGTCGTGGGATTTCGCGCCAAGCTGCGCGCGTTTATCCGGCGGCGGGTGCGGGACGACGCGACGGCGGACGATCTCACGCAGGAGACGCTGCTGAAGGTGTTTCGTTCGCGGGCGGCGTTGCGGGACGGGCAGCGGGTGGAGGCGTGGTTGTATCGCATCGCGCGGAACACGCTGATCGATTTTTACCGGCGGCAACGGCCGACGGCGGAGCTGCCGGAGGGGCTCGCGGGCGAGGCGGCGGACGAGGTGGGGCCGTTGCGGGAAGCGGTGATCGTTGCGATGAGGCAATTTCTGGAGGAGCTGCCGGAAGCGTATCGCGAGCCGGTGCGGCTGGCGGAGCTGGACGGACTGCCGCTGGCGAAGATCGCGCGGCGCAGCGGGCTCTCGCTGACGGCGGTGAAGTCGCGGGTGCGGCGCGGGCGGGCGATGGTGAAGCGGAAGCTGCAGGACTGCTGCCGGTTTGAATTTGACCGCGCGGGCAAGGTGATCGGCTGGGAGCGGCGACAGACGAAGCCGTGCGGGTGTTGACGGTCGCGCCGGGCGATTAGCAGCCGGAGTCAGGGGCAGGAGGGGCGCTGCTTTCGCAGCCGGAGCCCGCGAGCCGGTTTGTCTATTTCGTCAATTGGCGAAATGGTTCCGGCATGAGGCAGCGGACGAACCGGCGGGTGTTGGAGCGGCGGGCGACGGTGTTCAGGGCGCTGGGCCACGCGGACCGGCTCCGCCTGCTGGAAGCGCTCGCGGGCGGCGAGCGGTGCGTGTGCGATCTGGTCGACGAAGTGGGTTCGAGTTGGTCCACGGTGTCGCGGCATTTGCTGGTGCTGAAGGAAGCGGAGCTCGTGGCGGACGAGAAACGCGGGTTGCAGGTTTTTTACCGGCTGGCGCTGCCCGGTGTGCCGTCGTTCATGGAGTGCCTGGATGCCCCGCGGAAAGGCGCGGCCGTCGAGCGGCGACGCGGTCGTGGCTGAAACCGCCGCGGCTGGAATCGAGCCGAGGAAAGCGGGAGCCTCTTTTTCGCCGCGGAAATGACGCGCGAGATCACCCGTTAAACCCATGAAACCTATGAAAACCATCCAAGTCTACGATCCGCCCCTGTGCTGCCCGACCGGGATATGCGGCACGGACATCAATCCCGACCTCGTCAGCTTCGCCGCCCTGCTCGCGCAGCTCGGCGCGCACGGCGTCACCCTCGAGCGCTACAACCTTGGCCAGCAGCCGATGGCGTTCGTGCAGAATCCGGCGGTGAAAGCCCGGCTCGACCAAGACGGCGCCGAGGCGCTGCCGTTGATTTTTCTGGACGGTGAACTTTATTTGAAAGGCCGTTATCCGACCGCCGCCGAGCGTCCCGGCTTTTTTCACGCCGCGCTCGGCGAGGTCGTCAAGGCACCGTCATGAACCTCCCGTGCTATCGGCCCGATCCGGCCCGCGCCACGCGCTTTCTGTTCTTCACGGGCAAGGGCGGCGTGGGCAAAACGTCGCTGTCGTGCGCCACGGCGCTGAGGCTGGTCGAGGCGGGCCGGCGCGTGCTCTTGGTGAGCACCGACCCGGCGTCCAATCTGGACGAGGTGCTGGAGACCGACCTCGCGAACACCGCCACGCCGATCGCCGGCGCGCCGGGCCTCCACGCGATCAATATCGATCCGGTGGCGGCGGCCGCGGCTTATCGCGAGCGGCTGATCGGGCCGATGCGGGGTCTGTTGCCGGTCGCGGCGCTGCGGAGCATGGAAGAGCAGCTGTCCGGCTCGTGCACGGTGGAGATTGCGGCGTTCGACGAGTTTTCGGGACTCATCGGCAACCCCGCGATGACGGCCGCCTACGACCATGTGATCTTCGATACCGCGCCGACCGGCCACACGCTGCGCTTGATGAGTCTCGCGAAAGCGTGGGATCAGTTTCTCGACCAGAACACGAGCGGCACGTCCTGCCTCGGGCCGCTCGCGGGACTGCAAAAACAGCGCGCCATTTACGAGGCCACGGTCAGCACGCTGGCCGACGCGGCCGCGACGACGCTCGTGCTGGTGAGCCGGCCGCAACTCGCAGCGCTGCGCGAGGCCGAGCGCACCGCCACGGAGCTGCGCGCGCTCGGCTTGGGCAACCAGTGTCTCGTCATCAACGGCCTGTTTGAAACGAAATGCCCCGATGATCCAACCGCGCAGGCGATGCAGCGGCGCGGAGGGTCCGCCTTGGCCGCCGCCCGCGAATTCATCGGCAGCCTGCCCAGTTTCACGGTGCCGCTCCGGCCGATCAATATCCTCGGTCTCGGCGGTCTGCGGCGGTTGCTCGACGACGGCGATGCGGCGGGTTCCGCGGCGCCCGAGCCGGCGGCGACCCTCGCTGCGTGGTCGCCGCCGGCCATGGAGAGTCTGGACACGCTGGTCTCTGCCATCGAGAAACGGGGCCACGGGGTCATCATGACGATGGGCAAGGGCGGGGTGGGCAAAACCACCGTGGCTGCCGCCATCGCCGTGATGCTGGCGCACCGCGGCCACGCGGTGCATCTCAGCACGACCGATCCCGCGGCCCACGTGGCGCAGACTCTGGCCGGCCAGGTCGCCGGTCTCACGCTCAGCAAGATCGATCCGGCGGCGGAGACGGCGACGTATCAGGCGGAGGTCATGCGTGCGCAAGGGGCCGCGCTGGATGCGGCGGGCCGCGCCCTCCTCGCGGAGGACTTGCGTTCGCCCTGCACGGAGGAGATCGCGGTGTTCCGGGCCTTTGCGCGGGAAGTGGGGCAGGGCGCCGAACGGTTCGTCGTGCTCGATACGGCGCCGACCGGCCACACGTTGCTCCTGCTCGATGCCAGCGAAGCGTATCAGCGCGAACTGGAACGGCAGGCGCGCCGTACGCAGCCGGCCGAGGTGATGCAGTTGTCGGCGCGCCTCCGCGATCCGGGGTTCACGCACATTCTGCTCGTCACGCTGCCGGAGGCCACGCCGGTGCACGAAGCGGCCGCGTTGCAGGCGGATCTGCGCCGGGCGCACATCGAGCCCTTTGCCTGGGTGATCAACCAAAGTCTGCGCGGGAGCGGTTCGTGCGATCCGCTGCTCCGGCGCCGGGAAGCCGCCGAGCAGCGCTATCTGACGGAGGTCGTGGAAAAACACGCCCGCCGCACCGCATGGCTGCCCTGGCAGCCGGAGGAGCCCGTCGGACCCGCGGCCCTGGCCCGGCTCGCCGCTTCTCACCTCCAACCCGGCCGTTCCCTCCCATGACCACCTACGTTTACGAAACCATCCCGCAAAAGGCGGACGAGAAACCGCAGCACTTCGAGTTCGCTCAGAACATGACGGACCCGCCGCTGACCCAGCACCCCGAGACCGGCGTCCCCGTGCGCCGCGTCATCATCGGCGGCTACGGCGTGCTGAAGAAGGAGGCCGCGTCGTCCCCTCCCGGCCAATGCGGGCCGCGCTGCGGTTGCCACCCCTGAGCGGTAGCCGGCGCCGCGGGTGCTGCGGGGACGGCCTGAAACGGGGCGGCGGTTACCGCCGTTTTCGGATACAGGGGGGGATTCCTCGCGAAACCCAAGCTTGCTTGCGAGGGCCGCCCGCCTCTGCCTTCGGCCCACACCACTATGAAAATCATGGACCTCAACAGCCAGGGCGGCATCGGCGCGAATTCGATGCACCTGCAGATCGGCGAGCTCAACATTTTGATCGACGCCGGGCTGAACCCGAAGACGCCCGGCCTCGGCGCGTTGCCGGACTTCAAGCAGCTGCGCGGCGTCGAACTCGATCTGATCATCGTCACGCACTGCCATCTCGACCACATCGGCGGGCTGCCCGTCGTCATGCGGCAACATCCGAAGACGCCCGTCCTGCTCACGACGTCGAGCCGCATGCTCATCGAGAAAATGCTGCACAATTCGGCGAACGTGATGGAGCGGCAGAAAGAGGAGGACAACGTCCCGGGCTATCCGCTCTTCACGCATGAAGAGGTCGACCGGCTGGTGAATCGGTTCGTGGGGCTGCCGTTCAAGAAGGCCAAAGTGTTTCGGGGCAAGAAGGACGAAATCGAAATCATGTTTCACCGGGCCGGTCATGTGGCCGGGGCGACCGCGGTGGAGATCCACCACAAGGGGCGGCAGATTTTCATCACGGGCGATGTGCTCTTCGAGGACCAGCGCACGCTGAAGGGCGCGCAGTTTCCGGCCGGGCACTTCGACACGCTCATCATCGAGACCACGCGCGGCACGACGGAGCGCGCCTTCGGCAAGGAGCGCGTGCACGAAATCGCCCGGCTCATCGCGTCGATCAACGCGACGATCGCGGGCGGCGGCTCGTTTCTGCTGCCGGTCTTCGCGCTCGGGCGCATGCAGGAAATCCTGTCGGTGTTTCACGACGCGCGGCGTTTCGGCCGGCTGATCGATTGTCCGATTTACGCGGCGGGACTCGGGATGGGGCTCGCGGACCTCTTCGACGAGGTGTCGCGCAAGACGAAGGATGTGCAGTTCGACCGCCGGATCATGAAGGACCTGCACCTCAAGGCGCTCCCGCGCAAGCTGACGCCGGGCGTCGATCCGAAGCAGAACGCGCTCTACCTGATCAGCTCCGGCATGCTCGTGGAGCGCACGCCGAGCTACACGCTCGCGTCGGGCCTGCTCGGCGACGCCCGCAACACGATCGGGTTTGTCGGCTACTGCGATCCGGATACCCCGGGCGGCAAACTCCAGGCCACGGCGCCGGGCAAGAAATTCGTGTTTGCGGCGATCAACGTGAAGACGGAGGTCAAGGCGCGGGTCGAGCGGTTCGAACTGAGCGGCCATGCCGAGCGCGACGAGCTGCTGGAGTTCGCGGTGCAGACGCAGGCACGGAGCATCGTGCTGACGCACGGCGATCCGGGCGCACGCGCGTGGTTCATGCAGGAAATCGCCGCGAAGCTGCCCCACGCGCGCGTGGTCGATCCGGTGCCGTTGCGGAAGTACGAGGTGTGAGGAGCATGACGTGGGCGGGCCGCGCCCGAGACCGGCCGGCCCGGGCAGCGTGACGTTTCGGCGACAGGCGGAATCGGGGCTTGAAGCGTATTCCTTGCGGAGAATACGGTTGCCGGCATGGAGCTGGTGAAAATTTACGAGTGTCTGTGCGACCCGACGCGGTTGCGGCTCCTCCACGTGCTGGCGCAGGGGCCGGTGTGTGTGTGCCATTTCCAGGCGGTGCTCGGCGAGCCGCAGGTGAAAATCTCCAAGCACCTCGCCTATCTGCGGGCGCGCGGCTTGGTGGGGAGCGAGCGGCAGGGGAACTGGGTGATCTATGCATTGCCGGCGAAGCCGTCGCGGGAGCTGCAGGCGAATCTGGCGTGTTTGCAGGACTGCGCGCGGGGCAATCCGGTGTTCAAGCGCGACCTCGCGCGGCTGAAGCAAATCGAGCCGTCGTGCGCGTGGGTACGGGCGGGCGAACCGCAGAAGGCCCCGGGGCAGTGCCGCGGCGGGTGAGCGACGGGCGCGGCCGACACGCGGAATTATTTCCATGAAGAAAACCAAAATTGGCATCAACGGATTTGGGCGGATCGGGCGGCTGACGCTGCGCGCGGCGTGGGGCTGGCCGGAGTTCGAGGTGGCGCTGATCAACGACCCCAAGGGCGGTGCGGCCTGCGCGGCGCACTTGCTCACGTTTGACTCGGTGCAGGGCCGGTGGGCGCACGAGGCCGTGGCGGAGCAGGTGGGCGGAAACGACGTAATCCGCGTGGGCGCGACGAGCCTCGCGTTTACCGAGCACGCGAAGCCGGGCGAGGTGGATTGGGCGGCGCACGGCGTGGAGATCGTGCTGGAGTGCAGCGGGAAATTTCGCACGCCGGCGGAATTGGCGGTCTATTTCGAGCGCGGGGTGAAAAAGGTGATCGTCGCCGCGCCGGTGAAGGGCGATGCGCTCAATATTGTGATGGGCGTGAACGACGGGCTCTACGAGCCGGCGAAACACCGGTTGCTGACCAACGCGTCGTGCACGACCAACTGCCTCGCGCCGGTCGTCAAGGTGATGCACGAGGGCATCGGCATCGAGCACGGGGCGATCACGACGCTGCACGACGTGACGAACACGCAGACGCTCGTCGACGCGCCGCACAAAGATCTGCGGCGGGCGCGGGCCGCGGGGATGTCGCTGATCCCGACGACGACGGGGAGCGCGACGGCGATCGGGATGATTTATCCGGAGCTGCTCGGGAAGTTGAACGGCCATGCGGTGCGCGTGCCGTTGCTGACGGGGTCGCTCACGGACTGCGTTTTCCAGATGAAGCGCGACACGACCGTGGAGGAGGTGAACGCCTTGCTGCAGGCGGCGAGCGAGCGCGGACCGTTGCAGGGAATTCTGGGTTTCGAGACGCGGCCGCTGGTGTCGGTCGACTATAAGGGCGACCCGCGCTCGGCGATCATCGATGCGCTCTCGACGATGGTCGTGAACCGGCGGCTGGTGAAGATCTACGCGTGGTATGACAACGAGTGGGGTTACTCGAACCGGATGGCGGAGCTGACGCGGAAGGTGGCGTTGTCGCTGTGAGCTCGGCGGTGAATCCACCCGCGGGTGCAGGCGGGCAATGAAGTCGTGAATCGGCGCAATTACATCGTCGTCACGTCGGCCTACTGGGGGTTCACGCTCACGGACGGAGCGCTGCGCATGCTCGTGCTGCTGCACTTCGCGCAACTCGGCTATTCGCCGGTGCGGCTGGCGATGCTGTTTTTATTCTACGAGTTTTTCGGGATCGTCACGAATCTGTTCGGGGGGTGGCTGGCGAGCCGGCTGGGGCTGCGGGTGACGTTGCTGGCGGGGCTGGCGTTGCAGGTGGCGGCGCTGGGGATGCTGGCGCTGTTGAATCCGGCGTGGTCGGCGGGGCTCGCGGTGGGCTACGTGATGGCGGCGCAGGCGCTGTCGGGCATCGCGAAGGATCTCACGAAAATGAGTTCGAAGAGTGCGATCAAGGTGCTCGTGCCGGCGGGCGAGGCGGGGCGGGGCGCGCTGTTCCGGTGGGTGGCGATCCTGACGGGATCCAAGAACGCGTTGAAGGGCGTGGGTTTTTTCCTGGGCGGATTCTTGCTGAGCGTGGCGGGCTTTGCGGGTGCGCTGAGCGTGATGGCGGGGGCGTTGCTGGTCGTGCTGGTGGCGGCGTGGGCGGGGTTGCCGGCGGCGATGGGCAAGGCCAAGCAGAAAGTCGGGTGGGGGGACCTGTTTGCGAAGAGCCGCGCGGTGAACGTGCTGTCGGCGGCGCGGTTTTTTCTGTTTGGGGCGCGCGACATTTGGTTCGTGGTCGGCGTGCCGGTCTTCCTGAGCGCGTCGCTCGGCTGGAGCGGGGCGCGGGTGGGGGCGTTCATGGCGTGCTGGGTGATCGGTTACGGGATTGTGCAGTCGGCGGCCCCGGCGGTGTTGCGCGGGCGGGCGCCGGCCGGCGGGGTCGCGGCGGGGCTGGCGTTCGGGCTCGCCGGAATTGCGGCCGCGGTGCCGCTGGCCCTCGCGGCGGGGGCGCCGGCGGGCGGGGTGATCGTGGGTGGGCTCGCGGTGTTCGGCGCGGTGTTTGCGCTGAACTCGGCGGTCCACTCCTACCTGATTCTTGATTACACGGACGGCGACAAGGTGGCGCTGAACGTGGGGTTTTATTATATGGCGAACGCGGGCGGACGGCTCGTCGGTTGCCTGTTGTCGGGCGCGCTCTTCCAGGTGGGCGGGCTCGCGGGATGCCTGTGGGGGACCTTTGCGTTTGCCCTGGCGGCGGCGGTGATCGCGCTGGCGCTGCCGCGGCATGCCGCGCATCCGGAGAAACTGGCCGCGGGGGGCGTGAAACTGGACGCGGGGGACTGATGGGGGGCGGTGGTGGAGGAAAAAACTTATGGATCCCGTGCTGAAAAAACTCTCGTTCCTCGACCGTTATCTGACGGTCTGGATTTTTGCCGCCATGGCCGGCGGCGTGGCGCTCGGGCACTTTGTCATCACGGACCCCGCGGCGTTTTTCGCGCCGATGACGGTGGGCACGACCAATCTGCCGATCGCGATCGGTCTGATCCTCATGATGTATCCGCCGCTCGCGAAGGTGAAGTATGCCGAGCTCCCGCGGGTGTTCGCCGACACGCGGATTCTCGGCCTTTCGCTGGTGCAAAACTGGATCGTGGGTCCGGTCCTGATGTTTCTGCTCGCGGTAATTTTTCTGCGTGACCGTCCGGACTACATGGTGGGGCTCATTCTCGTCGGGATCGCGCGGTGCATCGCGATGGTGCTCGTCTGGAACGAGCTCGCCAAGGGCAGCCGTGAATACGCCGCGGGACTGGTGGCGCTCAACAGCCTCGCGCAGATTCTGTTCTACAGTGCCTTCGCGTGGCTCTTCCTGACGGTGTTGCCGCCTTACTTCGGGCTGGAGGGGCGGATCGTGAAGATCGCGATGGGCGACATCTTCTGGAGTGTCATGGTCTACCTCGGCATTCCGTTTGCAGCGGGCGCGATCAGCCGGGTGGTCCTGGTCCGCGCGAAAGGCGAGGCCTGGTATGAACAGACGTTTCTGCCGCGGATTTCCCCGCTCACGCTGGTCGCGCTGCTCTTCACGATTGTGATGATGTTTACGTTCAAAGGGGAAACGATCGTCCAGTTGCCGCTGGATGTGGCGCGCATCGCGGCGCCGCTCGTCGTCTATTTTGCCGTGATGTTTTTCGTGAGCTTCTTCATGGCGAAGAAACTCGGGGCCGACTACGAACGTTCGGCGACGCTCGCGTTCACGTCGGCCGGCAATAATTTCGAACTGGCGATCGCGGTGGCGATCGCGGTGTTTGGGCTGGATTCCGGCGTGGCCTTTGCCGCGGTCGTCGGGCCGTTGGTCGAGGTGCCGGCCCTGATTGGGCTCGTGCATGTGGCTTTGTGGCTGCGCAAAACGTTTGGTCCTCCCGGCGGTGGACCGGCCGCGCCATCGGCGGCCGGGTAGGGGCTGGGCGTAATCCTCCGCGCTTGGGCTCGCGTGAACCTGCATCCGTCGTTCAACGTCGCGCCGTGTCCGTCATGACGCCCCGCCCACCCAACTGTCGCACCGGCTGCACAATCGTGCCGGATCGCCGCGCGTCGGTGCGGCCGACGGCCGCCGCGGGCGGGCTGGGGCGTGGGGAGGCGGGGGCATGATTGCCGGGGTTTTTCTCGTCGTGGCCGCGCTCTACGCCACCGTCGGGCACGGCGGGGCCTCGGGCTATTTGGCGGTGATGGCGCTCGCGGGTTTCGATCCCGCGGCAATGAAGCCGACGGCGCTCGTGCTGAATGTCGTGGTCTCGTTGATCGGCACGGTGGTTTTTGTCCGCGCCGGACATTTCGCGTGGAGGTTGTTCTGGCCCTTTGCGCTCGTGGCGGCGCCCTTTGCCTATTGGGGCGGTGGCTGGCACCTCAGCGCGGACGTTTTCCGGGGGCTCGTGGCGGCGGCGCTGGTTTTCGCGGCGGGTCGGCTCTTTCTGCCGGCGACCCTGCGGTCGGAGGTGCGGCCGCCGCCGGTGTGGGCGATCGTCGTCGCGGGCGCTGCGATTGGATTTGTCTCCGGGCTGATCGGCGTGGGTGGCGGAATTTTTCTGACGCCGTTGATCTTGTTTTGCCGGTGGGCGGAGCCGAAGCCGGCGGCGGCGGTGTCCGCGCCGTTTATTTTGGTGAACTCGCTGGCGGGCCTGCTCGGTGCGGCCGAATCGTTGGATCAATTGCCGGCGTCGTGGCCCTGGCTGGCGGTCGCCGCGACGGCCGGCGGGTTGCTCGGCTCGCGGTGGGGCAGCCGGGTGGCGCGGCCCGCGCAGTTGCGGCCGGCGTTGGCGCTGGTGCTGCTCGTGGCGGCGGTGAAGCTCGTGGTCGCTTGAGCGGGCGGCGCAGTTGAGGGTTGAAAACAGAGGGGCGGGTGCGAACGTGCCCGTTCGCATGAAACTGGAGATTCCGGACGGAGACTTTGCAGGCTACATTTTTGACCTCGATGGCACGCTCGTGGACACGATGCCGTTGCACTATCGCGCCTGGGACACCGCGATGCGGCAGGCGGGGCTCACCTGCCAGCTCGATGAGGAGCTGTTTTACTCGCTCGGGGGCGTGCCGACGCGGCGCGTGGCGGCGCTGATCGGGGAGCACTATGGCCTGAAACTCGATGTCGAGGCGGTGTTCGAGGCGAAGGAGCGGCTGTTTGGCGAGATTCGGGCGGATGCCCGGTTGATCGAGCCGGTCGTGGAGTTCGCCCGAAAGGTGGCGAAGTCGCACCCGGTGAGCATCGCTTCGGGCGGGACGAGCGACATCGTGCACCCGATGTTAAAGCTGACGGGGCTCGCGGAAATTTTTCCCGTCGTGGTGTCGGCGGACGATGTGGTGCACGGGAAGCCGGCGCCGGACATGTTTTTGCTGGCCGCGAAGAAAATGGGAGTGGAGCCGAGCCGGTGCCTCGTGTTCGAGGATGCGGAGCCGGGCATGCGCGCAGCGGAGGCGGCGGGGATGAAGTGGGTGCGGGTCGCGAGCCGGAAGAAGTGAGGCGAGGGCAGAGGTGAGGCAAGGCGGGCAAGTGCCGCAAGGCGCGGGCGGGTGGATCGTGCGCAGTGAGCAAGCGGGGAGGCGCTCCCGGGCGCATTTCGGGCTTTCGCGCCGGGCGCGAATCGTATTCGAATGCGGCATGACTTTCGATTCTTTGGTCAAACCTTCGGTGCGTACCCAGCCCGTCTATGAGCCGGGCAAGCCGATCGAGGACGTCGCTCGTGAACTGGGCCTCGATCCGGCGGGGATCATCAAGCTGGCGTCGAACGAGAATCCGTGGGGCCCGTCGCCCAAGGCGATCGCCGCGGCGAAGCGGGCGCTCGAGCACGGCGAACTCTATCCGGACGGCGGATGTTTCGCGCTGCGGCAAAAACTCGCCGGCAAGTGGGGGTTGGGCGCGGACCAGTTTGTCGTGGGCAACGGCTCGAACGAGATCATCGAATTGCTCGGCCATGCGTTTGTTGCCGAGGGCGACGAAGTGGTGATGGGTGCGCCGGCGTTCGTCGTCTACAAGCTGGTCACGTTGTTGTTCGGCGCCAAGGCGGTCGAGGTGCCGTTGGTCAACCATCGGCACGATCTGGCGAAGATCGCCGCCGCGATCACCCCGCGCACGAAATTGGTTTATGTGTGCACGCCCAACAATCCGACGGGCACCGCGAACACCGAGGCGGAGTTGCTGGCCTTCGCGCGGGCCTTGCCGGAGCACGTCGTGGGCGTATTCGACGAGGCTTACGCGGAGTATCTCGAGCGGGCGCCGGACTTGCGTCCGCTCATCGCCGAGGGCCGCAAGGTCGTGTGCCTGCGGACCTTTTCGAAAATCTACGGCCTGGCATCGTTGCGCGTGGGCTACGGCTATGGCAGCGCGGACCTGTGCGCCCTGCTGAACCGCGTGCGGCAGCCGTTTAACGTGAATGCCATCGCGCAAGCCGCGGCGTTGGCCGCGCTGGACGACGATGCGTTCGCGGAAAAAACGGCGCGGGAGAACCGGGCCGGGCTGGCCCAGCTCGAGCGCGGGTGCGCCGAGCTCGGTCTGGAAGTGGTCGCAAGTGTGGCGAATTTCATGCTCGTGCGCGTCGGCGACGGCACCGCGGTATTCCAGGCGTTGCAGCGACGCGGGGTGATCGTCCGGCCTGTCCGGTCCTACGGAATGCCCGAGTGGGTGCGCGTGACGGTCGGCACGCCGGAGCAAAACAGCCGGTTCCTGGCCGAGCTCCGTCATTTTCTTCAGGGCCCGGCGGGCGCGACGCGGTGAACCTCGATTCGCAGGCGAAGGGTGCCTGGCGCCGGGTGCGATTGGTCGGGCGAAAATCGGCCCGATGGGGCCGGGCGCGAGACTGCGATCACGACCAACTTTGTGTAAAATTCACTTGCACTAGTAATTCTGTTGCATTCTCCTCCCGGTCTTTTCCTTCAGCCAAATGAGCAAAATTCCTCACGCTCTTTTCCACCGACCAAATGAGCGCGTTGGGATCGTCTCCGGCACAAAATCCGTCCGTGGCGTGCACTCTGGCCCAAGGCTTGCAGTTCGGATCGACGGTTTTTGAGCTTCTCAATTTAGATTTCTTTCTCCTAGCTACCAACAACTACCACGCAAATGAAGAACTACGCACGAATTGCCATCATATCAGTCGCGTTTGGCACCGCGGTCAGCGCCGCTCCGTTTTTGGCGATCGGAGACGGGGCCGAGTTGTTTGTCACCGGCACCCTGGGAGTCCGGGCTGATGATAATATTTTCACGACGGACAAGCCGATCAGTGACACGATTTTTGACATCAATCCCGGCGTGGAAATCACCTTCGGCAAGGACGCGGCGCTCAAGGGAGCGCTGACGCTGGTCGACAGTTTCGCCAACTACTCCGACAACAGCAATCTGAACACGAACCTGTTCACGGGTGATTTCAATGCGGCTTTTGACGACGCCAAGTTGAAGCTGAAGTTCAACACGGGTTTCCATGAGCTCAACCAGAACGCCCCCGACATTCGGGGTCTGACGCGTCGCGATCAGTTTGTCATCGGTTCGGGTGCGGAAGTTGAGATCTCGCAAATCACGTCGGTCGCCGCCGGGGTCGATTTCGACCACACGAACTACAAGCGCGCCGGTTATGGCGATTCGGACACCCTGACGGTCCCGCTGAATTTCTACTACAAATGGACCGCGAAAACGTCCCTCAGCGCCGGTTACCGTTACAAGGACTATCAGACCACGGTGGGTTTGGATTCCTCGGATCACTATTTCAACGTCGGTGCGCGCGGTGAGCTGTTCTCCGAGAAGCTGACCGGCGAGGTTTCGGCCGGTGTGACCACCCGTGAGTTCTCCCGGGGTGGGAATGAGACCCTGCCCGGTTTCGAGGCCAAGCTGACCTACGAGATCACGCCGAAGACCTCGCTCCAGCTCGGCGGTTCGAACGATTTCGGGACTTCTCCCCAAGGTGCACAGCAAAAGAACCTGTCCTTCAACGGCGGCCTGAACATCAAGCTTGACGACCAATGGACCCTGAACGGTGGTTTGAATTTCCGGGCCGTCGATTACTACACCCGCACTGAAGACTACATCGAGGGAACTCTTGGCGCCGGCTACATTGTTAATGCGTTCGTGAAGATCGCGGCGAGCTACACCTACCGCAACAACAGCTCGCCCCTCGTCGGCGGCGATTTCACGCAAAACGTGTTCAGTCTCTCCGCCAGCTTGCGCTACTAACGTTTTAGCACTCCATTCTCACTCTGCGGAAGAAGATCTATATGGTCTTCTTCCGTTTTTTGTCGGTCCCTATTTCACCCATGTCCCGGTTGGCCTTCTCCTTTGTCCTTTCGTTCTTTTGGGTGCATGCGGTGATGGCTGCGCCCGCGGATTCCGCGTCCAAAACGGCCGCCTCGACCAAATCGGATGGGGCCAAGCCGGACTACATCCTGCAACCGTCCGACCTGATCCGGATTCAGATTTTCCAGGAAGACGACCTTAACCGCGAAGTGCGCATCTCGCAGGAATACACGGTAAAACTTCCTCTGGTCGACACGGTGGACCTGAAGGATAAGACAGCGCGGCAGGCGGAAGACTACATCCGCGAACTTTACGGCCGCGATTTCCTCGCAAAACCGCAGGTCAACCTGTTCGTTTTGGAATACGCCCCCCGGCGCGTATTTGTGGCCGGTGCGGTCGCGACGCCCGGCGTCGTGCTGTTCCAGCAGGAGCAGGGCCTGACCCTCATCGACGCCATCTCCCGGGCCGGCAGTTTCAACCGCCTGGCGGACAAAAAACGCGTGACCTTGAAACGGACGAAACCGGACGGTTCCACCGAAACCTCCACCATCAATGTCGACGACGTCATGAAGGGCGATACGAACCAGACGTGGCCGCTTCAGCCGAACGACGTGATCACGATTCCCGAAAAAATTCTCTGAGCTTAGGCTTCCTCCCTCGATGGAAACTCCCGAAAAACAAAAACAGGAAGGCGCCGGCTACGGCTACAATTACGGTGGCAACTACGCCGGCTATTCCGCGGTGGGCTATGGCTATGGCGACGGGGGAGGCGGCGGCGCAGTCCAACGGAGTTTTCAGGATTATCTCCTGATCCTCCGCGAACGCATCTGGTACGTCGTCGTCGTGTTCCTCGTCGTCTTTTCGAGCGCCTTGGTCTACACGCTCAGCCAGACGAAGATTTACCGTTCCAGCGCCACCGTGCAGATTTTCCGGCGCGATCCCAACGTGATCCAGATGCAGCAGGTGATGGATAACGACATCCGGTCGGCCGAAGATCTCAACACCCAGATCAAGGTGTTGGAGAGTGCCAGCATCATTCGCCGCGTGGCGGAGCGGATCACGGGTGATGATTTGCGCGCCTTCCTCGCGCCCTACGAAAAGAGTTCGGCGGATACCGCCTTCGTCGCCAACATTCTGGCAAGCAATCGCAAAGTCGTGCAGACGCGGTTGTCGCTCATCGTCAATATCACCTACGACCACCCGGACCGGTTTGTCGCGGCCAAGGTTTCCAATTTTTTTGCCGACGAGTATCTGGCGCACAACACCCGCCTCCGGATCGACGATTCGCGCACCGCCTACGACGCGTTGAATGTCACGGTCGACGACCAGCGCAAGAAGGTCGATCAGCTCGCCGACATGCTCCAAGCCTACAAGGAGAAGAACAACATGGTCTCCCTCGACAGTCGCAAAGACATCGTGAATGAGACGCTGAAGGCCATCAATCTCGAGGCCAACCGGGCGGCCACGGCGCTCAATGGCGCCGAGATCCGGGTCAACCAGGTGAAAGAGCATCGCGCCAAGGGCATCGACCTCACCGATCTCCCGTTTATCGCGAACCAGCCGGCCATCACCACGCTCGTCCAGCAACGCTCGTCGCAGCAAATCGCCATTGCCCAGCTCCGCGAGCGGTATTTGCCCAAGTATCCCAAGATGGTCGAAGCGGCCAACTCACTGGCCCAAACCGAGCGGGAACTGAAGAAGGCGATCGACTCCGTGTGCGCCCAGGTGGAATCCGATTATCAATCGGCGGTGCGCAATAACGAGCAAGTCCAGGAGGACTTGCGGAAACAGAAAGCGGAGTCGCTCGATCTTGATCGGTACGCTCTGCAATACACCAAACTCGAACGGGATTTGAAGCTGGCGGAATCGATTCTGCAGACGATCACCGGCCGCGCCCGCGAAACGTCGATGACGGGTTCGATCCAAACTCAGAATGCCCGCATCGTCGACCGCGCCGCCGCCGCACCGGAAAGCAAGCCGGTCACGCCGAACGTTCCGCTGAACCTCGGCCTGGGCGTCGTCGGCGGCCTCGGCCTCGGCCTCGCGTTCGCGTTCTTCGTGGCGTTCATCGACGACCGCGTGAAAAGCTCATTTGATATCGAAGGGGTCGTCGGGCTCCCGTTGATCGGAATTATTCCGCAGATCAAACGCATGGATCAGTCCGAAAAAGCGCAGATCGTGGTGAACAATGCCGACCGGCAGGTCGCCGAAGCATTTCTCACGCTCCATTCCAGTCTGCGCCTGAAAGACGAAAGCAAAGCCGCGAAATGTATTCTCATCACGAGTACGATTCCCGGCGAAGGCAAATCGTTCACCACGACCAATCTCGCGCTCACGTTTGCGGCGCATGGCGAGCGGGTCTTGGTGGTCGATTGCGATCTGCGCAAACCGAACATCCACAAGTCGTTCAAGGTGGAAAACCTCAAAGGCGTGATCGACGTGTGCGCGGGCACCTCGACCTTGGACGAGGCCATCATCAAGGGTCTGCAGCCGAATTTCGACGTCCTGCCCGCCGGCGGCCGGGCGAAAAATCCGACCCAGATTCTCAACAGCAAGGGCTTTGAGCTCATGATCTCGGATCTGCGCAAGCGTTACGACCGGGTCTTTATCGATACGCCGCCCCTCGCGGCCGTGAGCGATGCGCTCATTATTCTTCCGCTGGTCGACGGCTCGATTTTCACGATCTTCTTCAACAAGGTGCGCCGCAAAGCCGCCCAGTTCAGCGCCAAGAAACTGCTCGATGCGAACGTCCCGAATTTTGGCGCCGTGCTCAACGGTCTGAACCTCGCGGTGTCCGGCTATTACTACGCGCAGTATTACGACAAATCCTACAAGGATTACTATGTCGTGATGTCCAAGAACGAAGAGTCGGACAAAGACGTCCGTTAACCGTCCTTCGCCCGGGCCGGTTACCGGGCGGCGGCGCGGCGGAGGCGGTCGTTGATCGCCTCCGCGAGACCGGAGCCCTTCGCGCGTTCGGCATGAAGCCGCGTGAAGCCGCCCTGATCCGCGCGACGGAGGATGGCGAACAGGCGACGGGCGACCCCCGACATTTCACCGCGCTCGTCCAGCCAGAATACGTTGGGCCCGAGCCGGCCCGCCGGTTTGGCTTGGAAAATCCACGCTTCACCTGCGGCCCGCCGGCGAGGAATTCGTCCATGGAGAACGAGCGGAGTCCGCGGGCTGTAGTGGCGCTGCAAAAGCCCGGGCGCGATCTGGGCCATCCGCGGCCGGTCCGTCGCCGCCTTGGCCGCCGGTGCTGTGATTTTCCGACCGAGGGCGCGTTCGAGCTCCTGGCGCGTCACGGCGCCGGGCCGCAGCAAACGGGGATGCCGCGGATCGCGCAGATCGATGATCGTCGATTCGACGCCGATGTGCGAGGGGCCGCCGTCCAAAATATGGCGGATCTTCCGGCCCAGACCGGCGCGCACGTGCTCGGCCGTGGTGGGGCTGACGTACCCGAAGGGATTCGCGCTGGGCGCCGCAAGCGGCAGACGCGCGAGCCGGAGGAGCCGGCGGAACAGACGATGCGACGGCATGCGCACGGCCACGCTCGCCAGGCCCGCGGACACCACATCCGGCACGCAGTTTTTTTTCGGCAACACGATGGTCAGCGGCCCCGGCCAAAATTCCCGCGCCAGCACCAGGGCGGCCTCGTTCGGCTCGGCCACCGTCGCGAGTTCGCCCAGGCCGTGGATGTGCACAATGAGGGGGTCTTCGGCCGGCCGGCCTTTGGCGGTAAAAATTTTTCGACACGCGCGGCCGTCGAGCGCATTGGCCGCGAGCCCATAGACGGTTTCGGTCGGAACCGCCACGAGTTCACCGCGCCGCAGGAGGGCGGCGAGCCGGGCGAGGTTCCGGGGCGTGCCGCGATAGACGCGGACGGCGGGGGATTGGGTCATGGCACAAAAAAGGCCGGAGCCCGGAGGCTTCGGCCGAAAAGGGCTGCGGCAAGACTTCCGCTTACTGCGCCAGCAACATGTTGCGCGAGTGCTTGATCGTCTTCGTGATGGCGCGCTGATGTTTGGCGGTGAGATGCGTGTATTTGCGCGGCAAAATCTTGCCGGTGTCGGTCACGTAGTGGCTCATCACCTGGGGCGTGGTGAACGGGATTTCCGCTGGCGTGGGTGTTTGCTGCTTCTGTTCGGTGGTGCTCATGTCTTTAAAGGGAGTGCCGACGGTGGGGCCGGCCCGGGGCTTGTCAACCCGCGATTTTGGAGTGGAAAAGGCGGAGGTTTGCCCGGAACGTTCGTCCGTCACGTGTCGTCCCCGTAGCTCAACAGGATAGAGCAGCGGTTTCCTAAACCGCGGATTCCGGTTCAAGTCCGGACGGGGGCACCAGCGAGAAAAGCCGACGATGGGGCTCCATCTGACCTTGGGCGGCTGAGCTGCGGGCGATCACTTGCGGTAGGGGTTGCATTCGGCTGACGTCCCGGCCTGGCTCTTTACCTTAGATTTGCATCCCGACTCTCGACTTTTTCGCCCCCTGCGTGACTGTCTGCCCGTCGAATAATCTCAGGTCTTCCCGCTTCCCCGGCGGGCTTCCCCATCCCCGCCCACTCCCCCGATGAAAAAGCTCCTCCGTTGCGCCCTGCTCGTTCTGGCCGGTTCGATTTTGGCCGCGTCCACCGCGACCGCCCAACGACTCGCGAACCTCTCGACCCGCACCCAAGTGGGCTCCGCGGCCAACGTCGCCGTCGTCGGCTTTGTCGTGAGCCAGGGTTCCAATAAAAATATCCTCATCCGCGCGGTCGGGCCCACCATGGCGGCGGCCCCCTTCAGCGTCCCCGGCACCATCAGCGATCCGAAGATCGACGTGGCCGATGCCGCCGGGCGCGTCATTTTTTCCAATGACAACTGGTCGACGACGACCGTCGGCGGAGCTACCACCTTCGCCTCCGTGGGCGCCTTCAATCTCGCGACCAACAGCCGTGACGCGGCCATCCTCGCCACCAATCTCGCGCCCGGCGCCTACACCGCCACCGTCAGCGGCGTCGGGACCGCCGCCGGCGTTGCGCTCGTGGAAGTTTACGACGTCACCGGCGCGGCGCGCCTGATGAATCTCTCGACCCGCGCCCAGGTCGGCACCGGCGCCGGTATCATCATTTCCGGTTTGGTGATTTCGCCGGGCGAAGGCCGCCGTCAAATTCTCGTCCGCGCCGCCGGTCCCGCCCTCGCCGGTTTCGGCGTCGCCGGTTCGCTCGCCGATCCGGCCATCGCCGTCGTCAGCAACGCCAGCCCGAACGTCCAGCTCGCCGCCAACGACAATTGGGGCACCGGCACCAACGTCGCCTCGCTCAACGCCGCCTTCGCCCAGTCCGGGGCCTTCGCGTTCGCCGCCGGCTCCAAGGACGCCGCGGTCATCACCGAACTCGCGCCCGGCAGCTATTCGATCCAGGTCAGCGGGGTCGGCGACACGACGGGCAACGCCCTGGTCGAGGTCTACGACATCACGCCCGAGAATCTCGCCACGGTCGGCGTTGTCGCCAGTAACGCCACCACCGATACGAAGGGCGCCGCGCCCGGCCTGTATACGTTTACCCGCACCGGTCCGACGACCTCCGCCCTGACGGCTTACTACCAGGTCGGCGGCACCGCCGCCCCCGCGGTGGATTACGTCGCATTGTCCGGCACGGTGACGTTTCCCGCCGGGGCGGGCAGCGTTACCGTCCCGCTCGCGCCCCGCACCGATGGTGCGAGTGACACGATCAGCCGGACTGCGACGCTCTCCCTGGCCCCGGGCGCCGGCTACACGATCGGCGGCGCGGCGAGCGTCGCCTCGGTCACCATTTTCTACAACCCGGGCACGAACTACATCACGTCGCTTCGCACGTCGCCGTCCGCGCCCAACTCCACCGCCTACGGCACCGCGACCATCCAGCTCAGCGGCGACAGCACGTTCGCCGTCGTGAACCTGAATTTTTCCGGGCTCAGTTCCCCCCAGACGGTCGCCTATCTCCGCCTCGGCACCCTCGGGCAGGTGGGGGTCGAAGTGCTCCGGTTGCCCAACGGCCAGGTCACGGGCCAACGCTGGGAATTTCCCGCCGAAGGCGCGCTGACGTCCGCCGCGATCGTGCAGGCGATCAAGGACGGTCGGATCTTTTTGAGCATCGAGTCCGCCAACTATCCCGCCGGCGAACTCCGGGGCTCGTTCATCCAGAACAATGCCACGCTCGCCTTTTCCACCCCCGCCGCCCCGCCGGCGCTGCCCGACGCCCCGCTCGCCGCCGCCGACGCGGCGCGCTTCCTCACCCAGGCCACCTTCGGTCCGACCAAGGCCGAGATCGATTCCCTCACCGGCAAGCGCCCCGCGGAGCTCTCCGCGTGGATCACCGCCCAGACGGCCCTGCCGGCCTCCCTGCACCGCGCCGCCATGACCGAGGATTTTGCGGCGTTCACGGCGAGCGGCGAGAGTCCGGTGCTGGACTGGCGCAACCGTCAATCCGCCTGGTGGAAGCTCGCCCTCAGTTCGCCCGACCAGCTTCGCCAACGCGTCGCCTTTGCCCTGAGCCAGATTCTCGTCGTCTCCGAGCAGAACAGCACGCTCTACAACAATTCGATCGGTCTCGCCAACTACTACGATATTTTGGTCAACGGCGCCTTCGGCAATTTCCGACAGCTGCTCGAAAACGTCACGCTCAGCCCCATGATGGGCGTCTACCTCAGCTCGCTCCGCAACGCCAAGGCGACCGTCGATGCCCGCACCGGCGCCACGCTGACTTCGCCCGACGAAAACTACGCCCGCGAAGTCATGCAGCTCTTCACCATCGGCCTGAATCAACTCCAGCCCGACGGCACCCTCAAACTCGATCCTTCGGGCCTCCCCATTCCGACCTACGACCAAAAGACCATCACCGAGGTCGCAAAGGTGTTCACCGGCTGGGCCTTCGCCTCCGACACGTCGAACGCGAATAATTTCCGCGGTGCCGGCGCCAACTACCTGGCGCCGATGGTCCTCTTCCCGACCTTTCACGAAACCGGGGCGAAGACGTTGTTTAACGGTATCCAGATCCCCGCCAACCAAGGCGGCGCGAAAGACCTCAGGGACACCCTCGACGCCCTCGTCAATCACGCCAACACCGGCCCGTTCCTTTCCCGCCAGCTCATCCAACGCCTCGTCACCAGCAATCCGAGCCCCGGCTACGTTTACCGCGTCGCGCAGGCCTTCGCCAACGACGGCACCGGCACCCGCGGCAACCTCGGCGCCGTCGTCCGCGCGATTCTCACCGACTACGAGGCGCGCTCCCCCGCGGTCGCCGCGACCGCCAGCTTCGGCAAACTGAAGGAACCGCTGCTGCGCGCGACCGCCGTCCTGCGCGCCTTCGATGGCGCGTCCAATCTCGGCCGCTACGCCAACGCCCCCTTCCACGTTTCGATCAACACCGAAAGCGCGCTCGCCCAGGCCCCGTTGCACGCCCCCACGGTCTTCAATTTCTTCGAACCGAATTACGTCCAGCCCGGCGCCCTCGCCGCGTCCGGTCTTTACGCTCCGGAATATCAGATTCTCAACGACACCACGGCCATCAGCCAGCCCAACCAGCTGTGGAATTTCATCTACGCCAACCGCTCGACGACAAACACGATCGAGACGACGGTCGGCATCCGGCTCGACCGCCTCCTGCCGCTCGCCCGCACACCGCAGGCCCTCGTCGATCAGGCCAACCTCATCCTCGCCGCCGGCGCCCTGCCGAAGGCCGTCACGGACCGTTTCGTCGCCGCGCTCACCGCCATGCCCGTCGGCACCGGCACCGCCTTCACCACCGCGCAGGACATCGAGCGCGTCCGCTCCGCCCTTTACCTCACGATCTCCGTTCCCCAGGGCGCCATCCAGAAATAATCCGCCGCCATGAATCCCAAAACCGCTACCCCCGATCTCTCCCGCCGCAAGTTTCTCGGCGCCTGCTGTGCCTCCGTCGGTGCCACCGGCCTGCTGTCCACCCTCGGTCAACTCCGCCTGATGGGCGCCGTCGCCAGCCCGGACAACGGCCCGGTCGCCCCCCCCCGCGCCGGCGCGCCGCAGACCGATTACAAAGCCCTCGTCTGCCTCTTCCTCGCCGGCGGCAACGACGCGAACAACCTCGTCATCCCCACCGACAACGCCACCTACGCCGCCTACGCCGCGGGCCGCGGCGCGCTCGCCCTCCCCCAAAACGCCGTCCTCCCGATCACGCCGCGCACCGACGACGGCCGCACCTGGGGTATCCATCCGGCGATGACCGAGCTCCGCAATCTCTTCAACAGCGGCCAGTTCGCCGTCCTCGCCAACGTCGGCACGCTCGCCTACCCGATGACGAAGGCCCAATACTCGAACGGCTCCGTTCCCCGGCCGTCGCAGCTTTTCTCCCACAACGACCAGCAGGTCGAGTGGCAGAGCAGCATCGCCGACAAACCGTTCGTCACCGGCTGGGGCGGCCGGCTCGCCGATCTCACGAACGCCTTCAACACCAACAACCGGATCTCGATGTCGATCACCCTGAACGGACAAAACTCCTTTCAGGTGGGCAAGAACGTCGACCAATATGCCGTCGGCACCGGCGGCGCCATCGCCCTCACCGGCTCCGGCACGGGCACCTCCGCCAACGGTCTGCGCACCGCCGCGCTCAACGACGCGCTCGCACTGCAGAACGGAAATCTCTTCGAGACGGCCTTCGGCGGCCTCACGACCGGCGCCATCGGCAGCAGCGCGCTCATCTCCAGCGTCATCACCGGCACCAGCCCGTTCGCCCCCGTCTTCAACGCGGTGGCCAACACCAGCCTCGCGCAACAGCTCCACATGGTCGCGCGCCTCGTCAACGCCCAGCAGACGCTCGGCCTCAAGCGGCAGATTTTCTTCGTCCGCGTCGGCGGCTTCGATCTCCACGACAACCAGGTCACGGCCGGCGCCACCACCTCGGGCGCGCACGCCAATCTCCTCCGCGACATCAGCCAGTCGCTGAATGCCTTCAACAACGCCCTCACCCGAATCGGCGCCGAAAACCAGGTCACCACCTTTACCGCCTCCGATTTCGGCCGCACCTACAACACCAACGGCGACGGCTCCGACCACGGCTGGGGCAGCCATCACTTCCTGATGGGCGGCGCCGTGCGCGGCGGCGATATTTACGGCCGCATGCCCACCTTCGCCATCGACGGTCCGGACGACACGGGCCGCGGCCGGTGGATTCCCACGACCAGCGTCGACGAATACGCCGGCACCCTCGCGAAATGGTTCGGCGTGAGCGCCACCGATCTCCCGATCGTGCTGCCCAACATCGGCCGCTTCGCGAAGCCCGACCTCGGCTTCATGGGGTAGGGCAGGGGCCCTGACCCGCCCTCCTGCGCCCGCGATGTCCCCGCGCCTCCGCCTTGCCCTGGTCGCCGCGGTTTTCCTCGGGCTCGCCACGGTCGTGTTCCTGCGCCGTCCGGCCCCCGGCCCCACCGCCGCGTCACCCGTGCCGCCCTCCGGTCCCGGCGCCTCGGCCTCCGCGACCCTCGCGAATCCGCCCCCGGCCGCCGATCCGCTAGCCGCTCCCGCGCCGGCCGGCTCGGCGATTGCCGATGCCCTGAACGCCCCCGCCGGCACCCTCCGCCGCGACCTCGAAATTCTCGACGAACTCTTCGGCGCGTTCCACACCAACTTCCCCCGTCTCGGCAATCCCGTCGGCGAAAACGCCGAAATCACCGCGGCCCTCACCGGCGAAAATCCCGCGCGCTTCGTCTTCCTTTCTCCCCGCCACCGCGCCCTCAACGCCCGCGGCGAACTCTGCGACCGCTGGGGCACCCCGTTTCGCTTCCACCAGCTCAGCGGCACCCAAATGGAAATCCGCTCCGCCGGACCCGACCGGAAATTCGCCACCCCCGACGACGCGGTCTTCCCGTAGGGCCGCGGCGTGCCGCGTCGTCTTCCACAGGTGGGCCGTGCGCTCCGCGCGCGGCAATTGACCCGCACGCTTCCGCGCGGCGCACCTTGCGGCCCGCCCAAGGTCGTGGCAACTTTCCGGGCACTTCCCCGTCTCGACATCCCGTGATCGCTCGCCATCTTTCCCCGATCCTTTTTTCCCGATGCATACTTCACTCCCCTCCGCCCGCCGTCGTCCTCGTGCCCTCCGGTCCGCCGTGCGCGGCTTCACGATGATGGAACTCCTCGTCGTTCTCGCCATCCTCGGGCTGCTCGCCGGCCTCGCGATTTCCAACGTCACCGGCATCTTCGGCGGCGCCCAGGCCTCCACCGCCCAGCTCTTCGTCAAGGAAAGCATGAAGACCTCGCTCTTCACCTACCGCATGACGATGGGCGACTACCCTTCGACCGCCGACGGTCTCCAGGCGCTCATCACGGCGCCGGGCAGCAAAGCCGATCGCTGGCGCGGGCCCTACATCGAGGGCGGCAAGATTCCGCTCGATCCGTGGGGCGAGCCCTACCAATACGCCAGCCCCGGCAGCAAAAACAAAGGCGGCTACGACCTCTGGTCCAAGGGCCCCGACAAACAAAGCGGCTCCGCCGACGATATCGGCAACTGGGACGACGCCCCCGCCGGCGGGTCGCCGAAGTGAGTTGGCCGCAGCGCCGGATCCCCGCTCCCTCGGCGGGCTCCCGTCCGCCCCCTCGTTCCGTGTCCGCGTCACCCGGCCCTTCCTCCTCCCCGTTCCGCCGGGCCGCGTGCCGCGGTTTCACGCTGCTCGAAGTCCTCCTCGCCCTCGCGATCATCGCCCTCATCGCGAGCGTGCTCGTCGGCGGTTCGGCGAGCCTGCTCAGCGACCGCGCCCTCACTCCCACCGACGTCTTTTGGAAAACCGTCCAGGAATGCCGCAAGGCCGCGCTCAAGACCGGCACGGACGTCCGCCTCGCCTTCGAGCCGAAGGATAAAAAATTTCTCGTCTCCGACGCCTCCGGCCGCGAAGCCGGGACGCAGGAATATCCCATTCCCTCGCCCGGCGACGATCTCGTGTTCACGTTTCTCACCACGCAAAAGGGCGCCAGCATGATCCTCCTCGGCGGCGTCGCGGTGGAAACCCAAACCCTCCCGTTCGTCACGTTTTACTCCGACGGCACCTGCACGCCGTTTCGCGCGCAGATCCAGCGCAACGGCGGCGTCACCGCCCTCGCCATCGATCCGTGGACCTGCGCCGCCGTCCTCACGCCCGCCGACCCCAACGCCCCGTCGCCGTGATCCCACGCCCGCCCCACCGCCCGTGCCCTTCCGTCCGCCGCGTCCGCCGCGGAGCCGCCTTCACCTTGGTCGAAGTCCTCCTCGCGATCACGATCTTTGCGCTCTCGGCCGTCATTCTCGCGTCCGCCTACGTCAACGTCCTCAACAGCTACCTCATGGTCGACCGCGTCGCGCAATCCAGCGCCGACCTCACCTTCGCCCGCTCGCTCGTCCTCACCGAACCCGACCGCAAGAAACTGGAGAAGGGGGGGGAGTTCGACACGGCCGACACCCGCCACGTGAAATGGGCGGTCGAGATTCTCCCCACCGCCACGGCCGATCTCTTCACCGTGAACTTCACGTGCACGATCGGCGCCCTCGGCGAGCCCGAGCCGCAAAAGACCGTGCAAACGTTCATGCTGCTGCGCCCCACCTGGTCCATCGACGCCGGCGAACGCAGCAAGCTCCGCGAAAACGCCAAGACCCGCATCCTCGAGCTGCAGGGCAAGAAAACGTGATGCGCGCCCGCCTTTCATCGTCCCCGTTCTGCTCGGCCTCGCCCACCCGCCGCGGCCGCGGCGCCGGCGTGCGCGCCTTCACGCTCCTCGAAATCCTCCTCTCCCTCGCCCTCGTCTCGTTGATGCTCGTCGCGCTCAACACGTTTGTCTTCTCCATGGGCGAACTCTGGGGCCGCGGTGCCGACGTCCATCTGTTCGACCAACACACCCGCGCCGTCACGCGCTTCCTCGACCGCGAACTCCGCACCGCCGTCCTGCCGCCCTCGGCGCGCGCCGACGCCGCGCCCCTGTCCATCGAGGAAGTCCGCCCGCAGACCGGCCTCACCGAAAAGCTCCTCACCTTCGAACTTCCCGCCGGCTGCCGCCTCTTCGTCTGGCCCGAACGCCCGCTCCCCGAGGTCGTCTGCTCCCTCCAGGCCCGCGAACGCGAGGGCCTCTTCCTCCTCTGGCACTCGCGCCTCGAGAAAAATTTCGACACCGATCCGCCCCGCGAAACCCTCCTCACCCCCCTCGTCACCGGCCTGGCCTACGAATACTACGATCCCGACTTCAACCGCTGGTCCACCGAGACGACCCTCAAGCTCGATAACACCGGCAACCCGCTGACGCCCCACCGGCTCCGCCTGAAGTTCGCCCACAACAAACTCACCCGCGAAACCGTCATCTCGCTCCCCGCCACCACGGGCACGCTGCCGCTGTTCTGATGAACGTCCGCGCCGCCACCGTCTCCCGCCCTTTCCCTCCCGCGGCCCCGGGCGCGGCCGCCCGTCTGCGCCTCCGCCCGCCCCGCCGCGAAGGCGCCTCCGTCCTCGTGATCGTCATGATCACGCTGCTCTTCGCCGCCTTCGCCCTCGTCGCCTTCATCGAGAAAGCCAGCAACGATCTCCTCGTCGAACACCGCGAGGCCCAGGCCCGCCGCCTCCGCATGGAGGCCTACTCCGCCCTCGAAGTCACCCTCGCCGTCCTCGAGGATTTTCGCCTCGCGACCAACGGCCTGCACAGCCCCGCCGAGGGTTGGCACGACCCGCTCGCCTTCGCCGGCTATGTGCCGACCGAGGACCGCACCGTCGACATCGCCTTCGACGACGAGAGCGCCAAGCTCTCCCTGCCCACCGCCAACGCCCAGATCCTCTCGCGGCTCTTCCAAGTCTGGGAGCTCACCGTCGCCGACGCCGACGCCGCGGCCGACGCCCTCATGGGTTGGATGAAACACGGCCATACCTACACCACGTCGGTCACCCCCGACTACGACCACGGCGCGATCCCCTACGAAGCCCCCGGCCGCCCGCTGCGCTCCTATCAGGAACTCGCCGCCATCGAAAAAGTCCGCGAGTTCTTCTACGCCGCCGACGGCCGCCCCAACGAGCTCTGGCACCGCTTTGTCGACAACGTTTCCCTGCTCAACTTCCCCAAGCCCAACCTCAACGCCGCCAAACCCGACATCCTCATGGCGCTCGGCCAGTTCGACCAGACGCAGCAGCAAAACCTCACCGACTACACTTCGGGCAAGGGCAGCTTCCAGACCCAAGGGCCCGCCTTCTTCCAGAATACCGGCGACGCCGCGCGCATCACCGGCGGCACCGGCGGCAACAGCGCCGCCTTCGCCACCACCATCAGCGCCCTCCGCGTCAACGTCACCGTTCACGACGGCCGCTCCGAGTTCCGCCTCGCCGCGGTCGTCACCGCCGGCAACGCCGCGCAAACCGTGCAAACCACGGCCACGTCCGCGACCGCCAAGCCGTCCACCTCCGGCAGTTCCACGGGCAACCCGCCGGCCAACGCCGCCCCCAGCCGCGCCGCCCCCGCCGCGACCGCCACCGGCCAGAACGCCGCCTCGCGCAATCTGAACTATCCGTTTACGCTCTTGGAAATTCGTGAAAATGATGAGATTCCTCCGCCTCCGCCACCACCTCCGCCGCCACCTTGATTCATGAGTTTCCTCGCCACTCTCCGTGCCGGCCCGCCGCCGCCCAAGGTCGCCCTGCTGCCTGACGGCCTCTTTTTCACGCGCGCCCTCCCCGTGGCCGCCGGCGCCACCTCCGCGGAAGCCGCCGTCCAGGTCGAACTCGCCCTCGAAGCCCTCTCGCCCTTTCCGATCGCCCAGCTCTTTTACGGCTATTTTTGGACCCCCGGAGCCGAAACCGCCTTCGCCTTCGCCGCTTACCGCCGCCGTTTCACCTCCGACCAAATCGCCGCCTGGACCGGCGCCGAAGTCGTCCTGCCCGCCTTCGCCGCGCTCCTCGGCGCCGCGGTCAAACCGGCCACCACCGTCATCCTCACCTCCGCCGAGGGGCTCACGGCCATCCATTGGGAAAACGGCTCCGTGCCCGCGTCCGTGCTGTTCCGTCCGTTCCCCGCCACCGTCGAGGGCGCCCCGGAAGCCGACCCCGCCCACATCGACGCCACCCGCGCCCAGTTGCGCGACGAACTCATCCGCGCCGCCGGCGGCAGCCACACCGTCATCGATCTCACCGCGGCGCCCGTCGCCGACCCCGCCCGCTCCGACCGCGAAGTCACTTTCCGCTCCGCCGAACTCGTCTCCCACGTCAACGCCACCGCCATCGCCGCGCTCGATGTCCGCGACAAGGGCGAACTCGCCGCGCTCCGGGCCGCCCGGCGCCGCGACGTGCTCCTCTGGCGCGTCGCGCTCGGCTGCGCCGCCGCCCTCCTGCTGCTCGCCGTCGCCGAATTCGGCCTCATCGGCGGCCGGGCCTGGCAAAAGGTCCGCGACACCCAGTTCCGCACCCAAAAGCCGCTCGTCGAAAAAATCATGACCTCCGATGCGCTCGCCCGCCGCATCGACGACCTCGCCACCAAGCGCCTCCTCCCGTGGGAGATGATGATGGCCGTCATCGGCGAAAACAAAGCCATCCTCCCCAAGGAGATTTACTTCGGCCGCGTTTACACCACTCCCGGCGCCGGCATCTACTCGCTGTCGATCGACGCCCAGACGACCAACGTCGGCACGATCTCCGTCTACAGCACCGCCCTCAAGGCCCGCCCCGGTATCGAAAACGTCGAGACCCGCGGCCTCCAGGCCCGCGGCGACAACGCCACCTTCACCCTCGTCATCACCTTCAAGCCCGACGTCATCAAACCGGGCGCCCTGCTATGATCCGCACCCTCCGCGCCTTCTTCCTCGGCCGTCTCCTGCGCGAGAAACTGCTCCTCGTCGTGTTCGCCCTCCTCGGCGTCCTCATGTGGCTCTCCGGCTACAGCAATCGCTTCGGCGCCTTCTGGCGCGAACAGCACCGCACCACCGTCGCCCTCGCCGACCAGCGGCGCTGGCTCGACAACCGCCAACAGCTCGAAGACGCCGCGAAAAAAGCCGCCGGCCGCCTCGACGCCTCCCTCACCCTCGACGGCACCCGCCTCCTCGCCGCCGTCAGCGCCCTCGCGTCCGAAGCCGGCCTCCGCAACACCAGCAGCGGCACCGAGCAAAACGACCAGAGCAACGGCCAGATCGCGATCCACACGCTGCCCTACACCATCAACCGCGCCGACTACGACTCGCTCAAGAAATTCTACGTCGCCCTCTCCGCCCGCTCGCCCTACATCGGCATCGAGAAATTCACGCTCAATGCCGACCGCGCCAACCCCGCGCAGCTCAACCTCGCCGTCACGGTCTCCTCCGTCGAAATCATCCGCTGAGGCGGGCGCTTTTCCGCCGCGCGGCGCGCCCGCCGGCGCCCGCGGCCGGCGCGGGCCGGCCCGGCCATTTTAAACGATTCGTTACCTTTCCCCCGTTGCAGCCCGGCGGAACTCCGCCGAGCGTCCGGCGTCTCACGACGTCCGTTCGTCCTTCCCTTTTCCTCGCCCATGAAGCTTTCCGTGCCGCTCCCGGCCACCCCCGCCCACGCCTTCGCGCTCGCCGTCCTGCTCGTCTGGCTGGCCCCGCGCGCCGCCCGCGCCGAAAACTCCCTCGCCTTCAAAAACTCCGAGTACCGCGAGGCCGACGGCCGCATCGCCATCAGCACCCAGGGCGTCCTGCTCGAAAAAGATCTCGGCCCCGCCATGCACCTCAAGTTTGAGGGCCTGCTCGACGCCATCACCGGCGCGACCCCCTCCGGCCAGCCCGCCCCCGCCGGCAGCGACCAGGTCCCCACCGCCACGATCCAGGACCGCCGCAAGGCCTGGAACGCCGCCTTCTCCCGCCAGTTTCCCGGCCTCAATGTCACGGTCGGGGTCGGCAACAGCCGCGAAAACGACTACGTCTCCACCGGCTGGTCCCTCAACACCCTCACCGATTTCAACCAGAAAAACACCACGCTCCTCTTCGGCGTCGCCGGCACCGACGACGATGTGAAGGTCTTCTTCCAGCGCCCGCTCGTGAAGAAACGCACCAACGACGTCATCGTCGGCGTCACCCAGCTCCTCGACCCGCGCACCTCCGTCACCGTCAACCTCACTTGGGGCCGCATGACCGGCTTCCTCGCCGACCCCTACAAGCTCGTGCAGAAAAACACCGAGATTTTTCCCGGCGTGTCGCTCCCGCTCACGTTCCCCGAGAGCCGCCCGCACGAGCGCAACAAGGGCATTCTCTTCGCCGGCCTCAACCGCAGCTTCCCCGCTCTCCGGGGAGCCGTCGACGCCACCTACCGTTACTACCGCGACACCAACGGCACCGCCGCCCACACCTTCGACCTCTCCTGGTTCCAACGCGTCGGCGAAAAAGTCGTGCTCCGCCCCTCCCTCCGCCTCTACGACCAGAGCGCCGCCGAGTTCTACCATTACAATCTCGACGCGACCAAGCTCACGCCGTTCAGCGGCCCCCCCCGCACCGGCGGCCCGTTCTACTCCTCCGACTACCGCCTCTCCGCCCTGCGCACCGTCAATTACGGTCTCAAGGCCATCTGGAACGTCACCGACTCCGTCGCCTTCGACGCCGCCTTCGAACAGTACGACATGCACGGCCGCGACGGCGTGACCCCCGCCAGCGCCTACTGCACCGCCCGCATCGTCACCCTCGGGGTCAAATATACCTGGTAACTCGCCCGGCTTTCCCCCGTGTCCCTCGTCGCCCGCCAGCACCGCGCCCCTCCGCCCGCCCCGTCCGCCGCGGCCGCCGCGCTGCCCCTGCGCAAACTCGCCTTCCCCGCCCTCGGCACCCACTGCGCCGTCCAATACGCCGCGCCCGGCGGCGACGACCAGGCCGTCACCTTCGAGCGCGTCGCCGTCGCCTGGGTCGCCGCCTTCGAGGCCAAGTATTCCCGCTTCCGCCCCGACAGCCTCATCAGCCGCATCAACGCCGCCGCCGGCCGCGAGTGGGTCGCCGTCGACGCCGAGATGGAGGGCCTCCTCAAACTCTGCGACACCCTGCACTTCATGACGCAGGGCGTGCTCGATCCGACCACCCTCCCGCTTCTCCGGCTCTGGAATTACCAAGCCGAGTCGCCCCGGATTCCCTCCGCCACCGAGCTCGCCGCCGCCCGCGCCCTCGTCGGTTGGAAAAAAGTCCAGCACGCCCCCGGCAAGGTCTTTCTCCCCGTCGCCGGCATGGCCCTCGACTTCGGCGGCTTCGGCAAGGAGTACGCCGTCGACCTCGTCGCCCAGCTCGCCCTCGACCACGGCATCACGAGTGCGCTCGTCGACTTCGGTCACGATCTCCGCGCCCTCGGCGCGCCGCCCGGCCGCCCCGCCTGGCACATCGGCCTCGAAGATCCCCGCAAACCCGGCGTGGCCGACGGCAGCATCGGCGTCACCGGCAAAGGCGTCGCCTCGTCCGGCGATTACCTCCGCAGCTTCACCATCGCCGGCAAACGCTACGGGCACATCATCGACCCCCGCACCGGCTGGCCCGTGGCCAACGGGTGCACCCAGGCCACCGTCATCGCCGGGTCCTGCCTCCAGGCCGGCGTCCTCTCCACCACCGCCTTCGTCCTCGGCGTGCCGCCCGGGATCGCATTCATCCAGGCCTGCCCCGGCGCCGAGGGCCTCGTCCTCACCGCCACCACTCGCGCCCAAACCCGCGGTTTCTTCCACTATGTCGCCTCGCCTTAAATCGCTCCTCGCGCTTCCCCTCGCTCTCGCGTGCGCCGCCTTCGCCCGCGCCGAGATCAAGGTCGGCGACCCCTTTCCCGCCCTCGCTCCCGCCGGGGTCGTCGCCTTGTCCGGCCGCGACCTCCCGTCGACCGCCGGCCAGGTCGTCCTCGTCGATTTCTGGGCCTCGTGGTGCGCGCCCTGCAAAGCCTCCTTTCCCACCCTCGCGAAAATCCACACCGACCTCGCCCCCCGCGGCCTCGTGATCGTCGCCGTCAGCATCGACGAAAAACCCGCCGCCGCCGCCGCCTTCGTCAAGAAACTCGCGCCGCCCTTCGCCGCCGTCCACGACCGCGAACAGAAACTTGTGCAACAGGTCGTCGTCCCAACCATGCCCACCAGCTACCTCGTCGACCGCACCGGCAAGGTCCGCTTCGTCCACGAGGGCTTCCACGGCGACGCCACCGACCGCCAGCTCCGCCGCGAAATCGCCCTCCTCCTCGCCGAAAAAATTTAATCCCCATGCGCCCGTCCCTCCGTCTCTCGCTCATTTTGGTCGCCGCCCTCGTCGCGACGTTCTCCTCCGGTTGCACGAACGCCCAGCTCGTGCGCGTCAAGCCGTGGGAGCGCGCCACGCTCACCGATTACGCGATGAATCCCGGCCGCGATCCGCTCGCGACCGCGATGTCCGAGCACGTTTATTTCTCCCGCGAGACCGCCACCGGCGGCCGCGGCGTCGGCGGCAGCGGTTGCGGGTGCAATTGATCGGCCGCACGACCGCCCCCGCTCCGCGCCCGGCGGCCTTTGACCGTCTTTTCACCCCGCCGGCCGGGCACTTCGCCCTGCGCGCCTTGTCTCCCGGGGCGCCACTCCTGATTTTTACCCACACCCACGTTTCCTTCGTCCTTCGTTTCACCGTGAAATTCCTCACCCGTTTCCACTGCCACCTCCCTTGGTTCAATCTCCCGGCCGTCGCCCTCGTCGCGCTCCTCCAGCGCACGCCCGTCCTGCGCGTCGCCGCCGTGGCCGAATCCGTCATCGGGGCCTCGTCCGCGGGCCAGGTCCTGCGCTCCGTCTTCACCGCCGCCGCCTCGCTCGGGGCGATGCACTCTCTCGCGGGCGCGACTGTCCTCGTCACCAATTCCCCCAGTCCCTTGGCCGCGCGGGCGGGTGAGGCCGTTGTCCGGGTGGCCTTCGGCATTAACGGCCCCGGCGTGGGGCAGCCCGAATCCTGGGTCGTGGGCGGATCAATTCCTCCGGGGCTCAATTTCTCCGGACTCACCGCGCCCGGGACCGTCAATATCTCCAGTCTCGTCCTCACCGGCACGCCCACCGCCAGCGGAACCTACTCCGTCACCTTGCAGGGTTGGCAAAATCGCAACCGATCGGGGAGCGGTTCGCCGATCTATAGCTACGTCATCACCGTCGCCGCCGCCGCCAACGTCCTCCCGTCCTTCTCCCTCCAGCCCGTCAGCCGGACCGCCGTCGTCGGCAACAACGTCACCTTCAACGCCAACGCCGCCGGCACGCCGTTGCCCACCTTCCAATGGCGCAAAGACGGCGTCGCGATCTCCGGCGCCACCGCCCTGACCCTCACGCTGACCAGCGTCCGGCTCGCCGAGGCCGGCACCTACACCGTCGTCGCCACCAACGCCGCGGGCACCGCCACGAGCAACGCCGCCACGCTCACCGTCACCCCGCCCGCCGCCGCCGCGCCCACCTTCACCACGCAACCCGCCCCGCAGACCGTCAGCCCGGGTGATACCGTCGTCTTCAACGCCGCCGCCCCCACGGCCACCGCGTATCGCTGGCAACGCAACGGCGTCGACCTCGCCGCCGCCACCTCCGCCAACTTGGTCCTCAAGAGCGTCGCCGCCGCCGACGTCGGCTCCTACCGCGTGCTCGCCACCAATTCCGCCGGCACCGTCACCAGTTCCGCCGCGCTGCTCACCGTGAACGCCGCCGCGCCCACCGAGCTCGGCCGCCTCATCAACCTCTCCATTCTCACCACCGCCGGCCCCGGCACCAAAGTCCTCACCGTCGGCGCCGTCGTCGGCCCCTTGAATTTCACCGGCGCCCTCCCGCTCGTGATCCGCGCCGTCGGCCCCACCCTCAACACCGCGTTCGGCCTCGGCGGCGTCCTCGCCGACCCCGTCCTCACGATCAACCGGTCCGGCGTCGCCGCCCCCATCGCGGCCAACGACAACTGGGGGGGCGACGCCCCCCTGCGGACCGCCTTCGCCGCCGTCGGCGCCTTCGATCTGCCGGCCGCCAGCCTCGACAGCGCCGCGCTCTCCAGCGCCCCGCCCGGCGGTTACACCGTGCAGGTCACCGGCCGGGCCAACGCCAGCGGTCTGGTCATCGCCGAAATCTACGACGCCAGCACGGTGCGCACCGCCGCCAGCCCGCGCCTGATTAACCTCTCCACCCTCACCGAAATCGACGCGGGCGCCACCCTTGCCGTCGGCTTCGTCCTCCGCGGCGCCACTTCGCGCACCGTCCTCGTCCGCGGTATCGGCCCGTCCCTCGGCACCATTTTCGGCCTCGGCGGCGTGATGGCCGATCCCAAGCTCGAACTCTTCAACAACGATACCGGCGCCAAAATCACGGAGAACGACAACTGGGGCGGCGATGCCCAGCTCATGGACGCCGCCGCGTCCGTCGGCGCCTTTGCCCTCGACGACAAAACGTCGACGAAAGACGCCGTCCTCCTCGTCACGCTCGCCCCCGGCGCCTACAGCGCCCGCGTGAGTGGCGTCGGCGCCAGTGCCGGCACGGCGATCATCGAGGTCTACGAACTGCCCTAGCGCAACGAGCCCGCCGAAACGAAGCCTGCGATGACCAGGCGAGCCGAGCGCGCCGCCGCCTAAGGTGGGCCGTGCGCTCCGCGCGCGGCATTGCGCCCAAGCCTAAGATGGGCCGTGCGCTCCGCGCGCGGCAGGCAAGATGAGCCGAACGCGGGGCGATCGGAGCGCCAACGGCGCGGGCCAGTCACAGCCTGGGGCAACGCCCCAGGAAATCGCCGGCCGCGAGGCGGAGGAC
>CAJAYO010000432.1 GCA_903948415.1 uncultured Opitutia bacterium
TCGAGGCACGACTCGCTCAGCTCGGCTTGTAGGGGACCAGCCAAAAGGGCCAGGGGTGAACGATTGCCCGCCTCGGCTAAGCGCGGCGCCTCTCCGCGTCACTTCGTCGATCGTTCGCACCTACCTCCGTGTGCGGAGCCCGGGGCGTCGGCGTGGCTCGTGCATCGGCCGGCGCGGACGGCGGCCGGTCTGCGCGCCCTGGTGCCGGGAGTGAGCGCGGTCGATCTCGATGCGATGATCGCGGCGCTATGACGCTGCCCCGGGAAGCCTGTCTCACAGTCTTTCTGCCGAATCACACCGAAGTTGACGGACACAACTCGCGCCAAGACAGTCAATCCGCCCCGATCCGCCCCGATCCGCCCCGATCCGCCCCACGCTGCTCCCGTGACCCGATCACTTTTCGAGTTCCCCTATTTCCGGCCGGACGAACGTAGAACGCCCAGGCGTCAGGCGGCTGCGGTGGTATGCCGCACCACGATCTCCCTCGCCCTTGGCTGGGTTGGAAGCATCGCTGGCGCCGAGTCGAAAACAGGCACGATTCGGGTCGATTGCGAAGCGGGAGTGACCGTAGTACTCGACGGGAGAAGCCCACAGCGGACCTATTATCGATTCGGCGCTTTGCGGCTCGAGGATGTTCCGGCCGGGCGTCCGCACACGATCACGCTCACCAAACCTGGCTTTGCACCCGACGAATGCCGCGTAACCCTGCAGCCCGGCCAGGTCGAAATCCTCTCCGAGTTTCTTTGGAAGCCGACCCAGACTAGGGCGGCCAAGCCGCAGCAATCTGCTGCCACCCTCTTGGATGCGCTGAAGGAGGCGCGGGCCACAGAGGCCAGCCTCCGCGTCCAGACTGCGGACGCGGACACGTTTCTTTCGCCAGTGACTACTTCCACAGGGGAACGAGGATATCTCCCCAGCCCCCAATCGCAGATTGGCTCAATCTGGGGCACGGCCATACTCGCGTCGGAACGGGCGGAAATCGAAGCCGCGACGCAATTTCGCACCGACTACGCGCAATTCCAGATCGTCAACGGCGACGCCCAGTTGACGCCGGAAAGGAAGGCCGCCGCATGGCGCCAACTGGCCGCGAATTGGCGCGTGCCGGCGGAGGAAGGCCCCGCCGCGCTGGTGTGGCGAAATCACCGCGTCGAAATTGGGCGCGGTATTCTTCGCGTTGTGCTCGGGGACGAGTGGCCCGCAGGAGTTGAGCCACCAAAATGTTTCATCAACGGCCGTGCCATACCCGTGAAACGGGAAGAGCACGCTGGCACCCAAGTGTGGATCTTTCGATCGCTGCCCGCAGCGACGCATCATTTGAGAATCGAGCATCCCGCGATTGAAACCAGCGTGGTCGTGGTTCCGGTCAAAGACGCAAAGGCGACGCAGCTGACTTGGAGCCCGAAATTCAAAAGGGGCCCGAAACCACCCTGAGCAAGCCCGATTCCCCAGACGCTGTAGTCGTGAACGGTCGGAAAAACCGACGGATCTAGTTGTACAGACAGAAAAATCTGCAGCGCCCTCGCTCCACGTTGACCCGCCGATGACGGAGCCCTCCATGACCTGAGAGTGATGGCCGCCCTGACGTGAAACCGACGGGTTGCCACCAGGCCAAATCCGACGAAAGCGACATTGAGTTTCCTGAACTGCCACTTTAGGAAACTCAAATGCGCTATCTGCCTCGTCTTCTCGAAGCGACGGTCGCCACCGCCCTCAAACAATTTCCGGCGGTGGTGCTGACCGGGCCGCGGCGGGCGGGCAAGACATCGTTGCTGCGACACGTCGCGGGCCGGGCCGACTACCGGCTGCTCGAAGACCCCGATGTGCTCGCGCGGGTGCGGAGTGATCCGCGGAGCTTTCTCGATGAGCTGAAGCCACCGGTGATCCTCGACGAAATTCAAAACGCGCCCGAATTGCTCGGCTACGTCCGGACGCGCATCGATGCCGCACCGCGCCGGACCGGCCAGTGGCTCCTCACGGGCTCTCAGGAATCGGCGTTGATGCAGGGCGTGGCCGAGTCGTTGGCAGGCCGGGCCGCGGTCCTGCACCTGCTGCCGCTCGCGCGCACGGAATCACCCAAGGTCACGTTGTGGACGGGAGGTTTTCCCGAGGTCGTCGCGCGCCCCGGAGCCCGCGAGCTGTGGTTCAGTTCCTATGTGCAGACTTATCTCGAACGAGATGTGCGGGCGGTGACGCAGGTGAAAGATTTGGGCACATTTCGGCGCTTCATGGGCGTGGTGGCCAGTCGTCACGGCCAAGTGCTCAACAAGACCGAGTTGGCCGGTCCGCTCGGTGTTTCGGTGCCGACGATCGCGCAGTGGCTCGGGGTGATGGAGACGACCGGATTGGTGGCGCTCGTGCCGCCGTATTTTGAAAACTTCGGGAAGCGCCTCATGAAATCGCCCAAGCTCTACTGGCTCGATTCCGGACTGGCGGCTTATTTGTTGGGTCTGCGCACGGCGGAGGAGATGGAGCGCTCCCCGTTTTTGGGTGCGTTGTGGGAAGGGTTCGTTGCAGCCGAGCTGATCAAGGCCCAGCTTAACCGGGGGCGACGGCGCGAGCTCTACTATTTTCGAGACGAACAGGGTTTGGAGGTGGATTTCCTCGTGCCGGGGACGGCGGGGCGGTTGCGGTTGATCGAGGCCAAAGCGGGGAAGACCGTCCGGCCCGAAGCGGCCGCGTCGCTGCGCTCGCTCGGGCGGGCGATGGGCGACCGCGTGGCGTCGGCGTGGCTCGTGCATCGGCCGGCGCGGACGGCGGCCGGTCTGCGCGCCCTGGTGCCGGGAGTGAGCGCGGTCGATCTCGATGCGATGATCGCGGCGCTATAAATCTCCCCTCCGACGCCTGCCTCGCCGCCTTTCGGCCCGTGACAGCCGGGAGGGATCGTGAAAAAACAATTCCCCGCATCGAAATGAAAACCGCCCGCCTCCTCCTCATCGCCCTGATCGTCGCGCCCGCCGCGCTCTTCGCGGCCGCCGCGCCCGGACCCAAATCCAACGTCCTCCTCATCTGCGTCGACGACCTCAAGCCCGTCCTCGGCGCCTACGGCGACACCGCCGCGAAAACGCCGCACCTCGACCGCCTCGCCGCCCGCGCGCTGCGCCTCGACCGCGCGTATTGCAACCAGGCCGTCTGCTCGCCCTCGCGCAACGCCCTCCTCGCGGGCCTCCGTCCGCAGACGCTCGGCATCTACGATCTCCCCACCAACTTCCGCGCCGCGCGCCCCGACGCCGTCACGCTCCCGCAATATTTCCGCGCCCACGGCTACAAAACCGAAGCCATGGGCAAACTCTTCCACGTCGGCCACGGCAACTTCGAGGACCCCGCCTCTTGGACCGTCCCGCACTTCCGTCCCAAAGCCCCCTCATACGCGCTCGCCGGTAGCCAGAGCCCCGACGAGGAAACGCCGAAGAAAAAATCCGCCGGCAAAGCCACCAAGAAACCCAACGGCGCCGCCGTCGAATCCGCCGATGTGCCCGACGATTTCTACGCCGACGGCCAGATCGCCGCCGAAGCCGTCACCCGCCTCAAAGCCGCCGCCGCCTCGCACGAACCTTTCTTCATGGGCGTGGGTTTTCTGAAACCCCACCTGCCCTTCGTCGCTCCGAAAAAGTATTGGGATCTCCACGACCCCGCCAAACTCCCCCAACCCGCCCGCCTCACCGCGCCCGACGGCGCGCCCGACTACGCGCCGCAATTCGGCGGCGAGCTCCGCAACTACGCCGGTATCCCCGCCGGCTCCGCGCCCCTCGACGACCAACTCACGCGCCGCCTCATCCACGGCTACTATGCCGCGACGAGTTACATGGATGCCCAATTCGGCCGCGTGCTCGCCGCCCTTGAAGAAACCGGTCTCGCGCAAAACACGATCGTCGTCCTCTGGGGCGATCACGGCTGGCACCTCGGCGACCACGGCATGTGGTGTAAGCATACCAACTACGAGGAGGCCACCCGCATCCCGCTGCTCGTCGCCGTCCCCGGCCAAAAAGGCGCCGCCACCTCGGCGCTCGTCGAAACCGTCGACCTCTATCCCACGCTCGCCGCCCTCGCGGGTCTCCCCGCGCCCGCCGGCCTCGACGGCCGCAGCTTCGCGGCCTTGCTCTCGGCACCCGCCGCCGCGCACCGCGACCACGTCATCCACGTCTATCCCCGCGGCCAGCGCCTCGGCCGCGCCCTCCGCACCGACCGCTACCGCCTCGTCGAGTGGAAAGCCCCCGGCGGCGATCCCGCCACCGCCGAGTTCGAGCTCTACGACTACCGCGATGACCCCGGCGAAAACCAGAACCTCGCCGCCGACCGCCCCGCCGTCGTCACCGAGCTCCGCGCCCTCCTCGCCACCCACCCCGAAGCGAAAGCCCAGATCAAGACCCCCGTCGCCGGCGCCGCCGCCAAAACCGTCGCACCCTCCGCCGCCACGCCGCCCGTCGCTCCCGCCCAAGCCAAGCAGGACCGCAACGCCCTGTTCGACCGCCGTGACCAGAATCACGACGGCCGGCTCAGCCTCGACGAATTCCTCGCCGGCCAACCCGACCCCGCGGAAGCGCCGAAACGTTTTCCCTCCTTCGACACCAACAAAGACGGGTTCCTCTCCCGTGAGGAATTCGTGAGCAGCGGCGGCAAGGGCCCGAAAAAGTAATCGCGCCCTCACCGCCCCCCGTCACGTGCCGAGCGCCCACTCCGCGCGATACGTGCCACGGATCATGGGCTCGGCGTCGGCCCGCCCGGCGACTTTCAGGTTAGCGCCATCCCATTCGATCGGTTTGCCCAAGCGCAGCGCGAGCACGCCGAGCAGGCCAATTTCCGTGAGGCGCGCACCGTAGCCGAAATGGCTGCTCGCCGGCCTCCCGCCCTTGATCGCGTCGAGCCAGTCGCGGTGATGCCCGTTGGAGCGCGCAATCGTCGGCGCCGGCTTCTGGACGCCCGCGCGCAGGCTCTCAGGAAAGATCCGCGGCGGTCCGCCCGCGCCGTCACACTGGATCACGCCTTTTTCACCCATGAACATCGTGCCGCGCGACGGCAGCGGAAATTTCCCGATCGCCTCGTGCGGCGGCGGCTTCGCCCCTCCGTCGAACCAGGTGAGCCGCTGCGCCGGCCACGGCCCGCGCGCCGGAAAGTCGAAATAGATCACCGCACCGTGCGGCGCGATCTCCGCATCGCTCGGCCCGATCGCATGGGCTTCGATGCGCGTCGGTGACGCGAGATCATACGCCCACGTCGCGGCGTCCATGTCGTGACACGCGAAGTCGCCCATCGACGAGGTCCCGAACGCCCAAAAATCCCGCCACGCCACGGGATGATACGCCGCGTGAAACTCGCGCAGCTCGCGCGGCCCGATCCACAGATCCCAGTTCATCCCGGTCGGCACGGCCTGCGCCTCCGCCGGCTTCGACAGCAACGTCGGGTTCCAGCGTTTCGTGCCGACCCACGAGTAAATCTGCCGCACCTCTCCGATCGTGCCCGCCTGCAAATGCTCGACGGTCTCGCGGATGCCCACCGTCGAATGCCCCTGATTGCCGAGCTGAGTCGCCACACCCGTCTCCTGCGCGATCCGGGCGACCTCGCGCGCCTCCCAGATGTTGTGCGTGAGCGGCTTTTCGCAGTAGACGTGCTTCCCCGCCCGCATCGCGCGGATCGTCACGTAGGCGTGCAGATGGTCCGGCGTCGCGCAGAGGACCGCATCGATGCCCTTTTCCTTTTCGAACATCACCCGAAAATCCTCGTAGCCCGCGCACCGGTAGCCCGGCGTCGTCTTGCCATGGTGATCGTCGACGATCTTCAGCGCCGGCAACCGGCCGCCGACGCCCTTGTAGTAATATTTTTCCAGGCTGAACGTCTCCGCCGGATCCGCGATCGCGACGACCTGCGCGTCGGACTGCGCGAGCAGCGAGCGGAGATTTTGCGTGCCGCGTCCGCCGACGCCCACGACCGCGAGCGCCACCTTTTCGCTCGGGGGCACGAAGCGCGGACCACCGAGCACGTGACGCGGCAAAATCTGAAACGCCGTGACGGCCGTCGCCGCCGTCTGGATGAACTGCCGCCGCGTCGAAGCGTTGATCTTCATGCAACCAGCGGGAGCGCTTCGCCGGCGAATTTCAAGCCCGGCGTGCGATTTCGCCTGGCTTGTCGAGCCCCACGCCGGACCGACGCAAGTGGTCCGGGCGCTCCGCCGCGCGGCTGCTGGTGCGGGCTCCCTCGATCCGAGCCGCGCGCGGAGCGCGCCCGACTGCCGACGTGTGGGCGTGGGCGATGTCCGACAGAAGCTGGCGGTCGTGCAGGGCAGGGAGAAAAACGGTTGGGCCGGGGAGCGTCAAAGCCGGGGCGAGAGCGTCACACCGGCGGCGGCGGTCCCCAGGCGTGAGGTCGGACGACAAGTTTTCCGCTGGGCAGGCGGACGGCTGCCGGGAGCTGATGCTTGGTGTAGCTCTCCCGCGCAAAAACGAACGAGTCAGGTGCGGCGCGCTCCAGCTCCCGGTTCTTGCGATCAAACGGGAAACCGAACAGCAGGCGTTTATGCGGAAACATTTCACGGAAAACCGGCACGGCGGGCGCATAGTCGGCATCACCGGAGACGATCACCGCGACGTCGAACGCATCGCGGGCGGCGTGGGCGAAGACTTGGGCGACGACGTTCACGTCGGTGGCTTTTTCCTGCCAAATGCGCTCGAAGCGACCGAGCGATTCAATCCAGACCTGTTTCGGTTTGAAGTGTCCGAGATAAACCTGCACGCTGGTGGCGGTGAGGGCGCGCACGTAGGCCCGATGGCGTGAGAGTCGGTCGGGCTTGGTGAGGGCCAGGTGTTCGGCGTAGGCCGTGAAGTAGCGGACACCGACGAGCGTCTCGGTGGGGCCGATGGAGCTGAGGTGCTCGTGAGCGAGACCCGTGAGGTCGAGCCATTTGACGGGCTCGGCGGGTGCGGCCAGCCGGGCCCGCTCCAACGAGTGGTAGAGGTTGAACCCGTCGTAGAAAAACATCACGCGGGGTGCGGAAGGATTCATGGGTTCGGCTTTTGGGCGAAAAAAAGCCCGCAGGCCGGAACCTGCGGGGGGCCGACATGGCGCGGTAACACAGTCCGGCACACGTTCGGGGATGACGATGGAGACGAAACGCAGGTGACTCCCGGCGTCAAGCGCGGAGCCGGGAGGGTTTCGAATCGCGCGAGGCCTTGGTTGACCGCCTCCGCCGCACGTCCGATCGCAGACGTGTGAGCGTGGACGATGGCCGACAGGAGCGGGCGGTATGCATGGCTGGGAGACTTTAGTGACTGGTCTCGGTAAAGAAAGCTACGAGCTGTTTCTTGAGCTTCTCTCGCAGGTCCTCGCTACGCTTGAACCTTAATTGGCTGAGACCTTGGAGATTGAACGACACCTTCTTTGCCTTCGGCTCCACCGACTCATCAAGAATCAGCAGTAACCTTGCAGTCGGCTCGCCGTTGCCGTGAGTCTGGCCCATCAAATAGCCAATTTCGTGGTAAACGTTGGCGTTACCGTAGGTGAGGTTGCCGATGAGTAGACCGCAGCCGGAGATCATCTCTAGAATTTTGTCCGTGATGGCATACGAGGTGCCGTCTTTGAACCAATCGACCCGCTCCGGCTTCAACGGTGGATCGAGCGGAACTTCTTTCGAGACGTCAGCGCAGATACGAAGAATCGTTTCCCAATGATCGTCGGTCGCATCTTGGCCGTAGGGCATCGACACGAAAATTCTTCGCCCGCGACTCAACAGGACTTGGTCGAAGATTTTGATCAGCTCCGCAGCGTCGGATTGGCCGATTTTGTGGATATGATTGGCGAGCACCCAGCGCACAAACACGCCCGCTTTCGGTGCGCCCTTCAGCTCGTAGTGCACGAGGGCGCTGAGAAGACCGGGATTGGTCGCTGTGCGCAGCGCGGGATTTGCCTCAAACAAGGTGTGCGCCCGCTGCATCGCAGCTTTGAAGAGACCGATCGCGCGATCGTTATCTTTCAACAAACCCTGAGCGCCCTGTTCCGCACGTGGCTGCACCCGTTGATGACGGCGCAGCCTTGGGTCCACGACCTCAAGCTCGACCGATTGCTGGCCCGCATCGGTTAGTCGCTGGCCGACCGGATGTGGCGCAACCGCAGGAAAGTGGCGCAAACCAGCATTTGCGCCACTTCACACGGGATAGCAGCGACAATCCGTAAAGTTAACATTCA